>CAIWVT010000358.1 GCA_903916135.1 uncultured bacterium | reverse complement strand
TTGATACGAAAAAAAAGTGGTGAAGAACTTAACGAGGAGCCAAAAAATCAAGTTCTTCACTCCTATCTTGAACAAAAAATCCACTACTTTTCCAAGTATCTACAAACGTTGGAAAAAGGTGTTGCACCTGAAACTGAATTATTAAATCAATTATTTAAAGAAACATTACACGAAGCTTGGAAAACGGCGTAAGTACATGCCAAGGCAATCCCTACCCAATCACCAGTTGGGGCTGACCAAAAAGTAGAACATTTCCAGTTTTATGGCTTTTTTATTTGTACCCCTATACGAGAGGTGGTTCAAATATTCGATTCTAATGGACATAATTTTTCTTTTTGGTCAGCCCTGCCTCCTATTTAACTCGATTAACCAATCAACTCAACCTGTCCCGTACTCGCAGTGTCGGGATCAACCCAACCAGTTGTGCGAAGTTTGCAACTTCGCACCCATTCAGTTCCATTATCACACTTGATAATCAAAAAGCACCTCCAAGTCTCTCCCCCCAACAAAAATAAATCATGCACTCAAAATGCTACCGTAATGTGACATTTATAAAAACAATCAAATAAAACTATTCACGTAAACATCATTTTGATTACTTTTGTAAAAAAATAATTTCTTGAATCCATTACGAAAATTAGCAGGACAAACAGCCATCTACGGAACCAGCACCATCGTTGCTCGTCTGTTGATTTACTTTTTGGTTCCCATACATACCCGCATCTTCAGTACGGCGGAATATGGCGTAGTGGGCTATATGTATGCTTATGTGGCACTGCTGTTAGTGGTGCTCACCTACGGCATGGAAACAGCATTTTTTCGCTATTACGACAACAAAGCGCAAGACCGCGACCGTATTTATGGCACCACTTTGCTTTCCTTGGTGGTTACCTCTTTGGTGTTTGTCATCATGATGATAGTGATGGCGCAGCCCATTGCTAAGCTCATTGGGTTTCCAAAACATAGCGAATATGTCGTTTGGTTTGCACTCATGATAGTTTTCGACGCCATTTGCACCATTCCCTTTGCCCGTCTGCGCGCCATGAATCGCCCGAAGATGTTTGCTTTCATCAAAATCTTCACCATCGGCGTGTGTTTTCTGCTCAATATCATCTTCTTGTATGTACTGCCTTATTTATATCGCCATAATATCATGATGAGTGTGGTGTCATTCCTTTATAATCCTGTTGTAGGTGTTGGCTATATTTTCATCGCCAATTTGATTTCGTCGGGCTTAACGCTCCTACTGCTCATGGTTTTGCTTCCGCATCGAAAACTAACCTTCGATTTCACTATATGGAAACGCATGTTGAAATATGCCTTACCGCTCTTGATTTTCGGATTGGCTGGCAATATCAACGAAACCTTCGACCGTATTTTGTTGCCATATCTCTTGCCTCCCGATATTGCCATGTCGCAAGTGGGGATTTACTCGGCATGTTACAAAATATCCATCCTGATGACCATCGTCATTCAAGGTTTTAAATATGCCGCCGAGCCTTTCTTTTTTTCTTATGCCAAAGAAAGTGATGCCAAAAATGTATATGCCGCTGTGATGAAATATTTTGTAATCGTATGCTCCGTTATATTTCTTGGGGTGATGCTCTATATTGATCTGTTTAAATATTTTGTTGGTTCATTATTTTATTCAGGATTAGCCGTAGTGCCGATATTGCTTTTGGCAAATATGTTTTTAGGTATATTCTATAATTTATCTATATGGTATAAACTTACAGACAAAACCCGTTTCGGAGCCTACCTATCCATTTTTGGTGCCATCATCACACTTTCATTAAACTTTTTGTTGATACCCATTATGGGTTATATGGGTTCCGCTTGGGCAACCTTTGCATGCTACACTTCCATGATGATAGTTTCCTATTTCATCGGACAAAAGCATTATCATGTAAAATATAATTTACGAAAAATCGCACTCTTTTTCGGACTTGCCTTGGCGTTTTATTTTCTTTCGAAAGCAATAAAAATTGATAGTCTCGCCCTCCGACTCATAGTCCACACCTTTATCTTTTTCGTCTATCTTTATATCATCATTTATTTTGAACGTCCTTCCTTGCTAAAACTCAAAAAAACTAAAGTATGATTCTTAAAATTGTCAACCAATCAAAACATCCTATGCCACAATATGAAACCGATGCTTCAGCCGGCATGGACCTTCGCGCCAACCTTGAAGAACCTGTAACTTTGAAACCCTTGCAACGCGCTTTAGTGCCCACTGGGCTGTTCATCGAATTGCCCATAGGCTATGAGGCGCA
>CAIWVT010000357.1 GCA_903916135.1 uncultured bacterium | reverse complement strand
GCCGGCGCAAATCCAATGGATTTGAAACGTGGTATTGACAAAGCGGTTGCGGCTGTTATCACGCATTTGAAAAAACAATCAAAATCGGTTGGCGACAGTTTTGAAAAAATTGAACAAGTGGCTACGATTTCAGCAAATAACGATAGCTTTATCGGAAAAATGATTGCTGACGCGATGGCACAAGTGAAAAAAGAAGGCGTTATCACCATCGAAGAAGCTAAAGGAACCGAAACTACTGTGAAAGTGGTGGAAGGTATGCAATTTGACAGAGGATACATTTCTCCTTATTTTGTTACAGATACCGACAAAATGGAAACCGTGTTTGAAAATCCTTACATTCTGATTTATGACAAGAAAATTTCTATTATGAAAGATTTCTTACCTATATTAGAAAAAGAAGTTCAAACCGGACGTCCTTTACTGATCATCTCTGAAGATGTGGAAAGCGAAGCTTTGGCTACTTTAGTTGTGAATAAACTTCGTGGTTCGTTGAAAATTGCCGCAGTGAAAGCTCCGGGATTTGGCGACAGAAGAAAAGCTATGTTGGAAGACATCGCTATTTTGACAGGCGGCACTGTGATTTCAGAAGAAACAGGTTACAAACTTGAAGATGCTGAAATTTCATACTTAGGTCAGGCAGAAAAAGTGGTTGTTGACAAAGATAACACCACCATCGTGAGTGGCAAAGGCAGCAAAGACCAAATTGATGCACGCGTAGCTCAAATCAAAACTCAAATGGAAAACACTACTTCGGATTATGATCGTGAAAAACTTCAAGAACGTTTGGCTAAATTGTCGGGCGGTGTTGCAGTGATTCAAGTGGGTGCTGCCAGCGAAATTGAAATGAAAGAAAAGAAAGATCGCTTCGACGATGCACTGCATGCAACTCGTGCTGCTATTGAAGAAGGAATCGTACCGGGTGGTGGCATTGCTTACATTCGCGCTATTGATTGTCTTGATAAAATTAAAGCTATCAACGAAGATGAAAAAATTGGTATTGCAATTATCCGTAGAGCTTTAGAAGAACCTTTACGTCAAATCGTAGCGAATACAGGCGTTGAAGCTTCAATCGTGGTACAAAAGGTGAAGAACGGCAGAACCGATTATGGTTTCAATGCTCGCACCGAAAAATATGAAAAACTATATGCAGCAGGTGTTATTGACCCAACAAAAGTAACCCGCATCGCTTTAGAAAACGCTGCTTCCATCGCCGGTATGTTATTGACTACCGAATGTGTTATCAGCGATATTAAAGAAGAAAACGCTTCACCGATGATGAACCCGGGAATGGGTGGCATGGGTGGCATGGGCGGCATGATGTAAGATTGTCGCACTTGGTGCACAAAAAAAGTCCTGCTTTTTCAAGTAGGACTTTTTTTTTGGATGCAGGTTTCAATGCCGAATCCCTGACAAAATGGCAGAACGTTTCAGGGCTAAAGCCCATGGTCGCTATGCTTGTGAGGCTCCGCCTTCCACGACACTTTGTGTGCGGGACAGGTGAAAGGCGGAGTTATAGCTAAAATTCGTATCACCGAACTCCGAACTATTGAATAACAACTTTCCTCACCCAACTTCCCGCCAAGGTTTTCACCGCAACGAAATACATCCCTTTGGGCAAATCTCCCACATAGATGCTGTTTTGCGAAGCATCTGCAAACTCAGCTTCTTTATATTTCCTGCCTAACATATCTATGATGGTATAGGATTTTAAGGCGGTGCCTTCGATGGTTATTATGTTGTGGGCAGGGTTGGGATAAAGCTTTGCAAATTGTGATGAAGTTGAATACATATTTTCATTATTATATAAAGAATCTGGTGATACTATGATATCATCAATAAAATAATATGCGTATGATGAAAGGGTATCTAAAGAAATATGTGTTGTTGCAGAATCAGTAAAAAAATTACCAAAACTAACAAATCTGTATGCGGAATCAGCAATGAACGAACCTGATATTTTAACCCAATTAACTGTATCCGATATAATAGAGTCCGTATAAATTTGAGCAAAATTATCAACGGGAATAGGAATCGAATAAGTATATGGTACTGTCGTAAAGCGAGCTCCTAATTTATTAACTGCAAAAGTAGAATGCCAGCCAGGATTGGGATTAAATGCTGTATTTACATAAAAAGTTACATAATATTTTTTCCCGATAATTAATTGTTGAATCAATGAAGTTCCTATAAATTCTCTATAAAGTCCCATTATTGCATAAGCATAAAAACCTGCATATGCATTTCCAGTTCTTGGGTTTTGAAATCCTAACACATTAAAAGGAACACCGGCTTGTCCATTATCATCACATGAATTAAAATAATCAGGAGTATAACTATATGAACTCCATCCAACTGCAAATTTAATTTGGCTCTGCCCCCAAGGGCAAGTATCATAAACCTCAAAACTCGGATTCGGCACCAAATTTTGCCCCTTCAAACTCCATATTGCGCAGCAAAAGATAAAAATGGAAAGGATATATGTTTTCATAACCATGGATTTAAAATAAAGAGTAAAAGTACAGAATATTTTTGAATTGAGGATAAATATTTTAGATTTTCTTCAAAATCGCTTAATGGCTTCAAACCAAAAAATAACCTCATAAGAAAATCATTTGCACAAAAACGCTATATTCGCCCAAATTATTAACTCCGCCTTTCAAGGCGGAGCCTGATGAAAACATCACACACAAGGGCTTTAGCCATGCCAAAAAATCATCCCATTTCAGGGCTAAAGCCCATGGCTGCTATGCTTGTGAGGCTCCGCCTTGAAAGGCGGAGTTACTATAAAGGATGATGTCAAACCACTATATATGACTCTTTTGCCTATATTCGCAAGTGCGATGCATATATACTTAGATTAGGTTGCCCATATTCGCAAGTGCGATGTATATATACTTAGATTAAGTTGCCTATATTCGCAAGTGCGATGTATATATACTTAGATTAAGTTGCCTATATTCACAAGTGCGATGTATATATACTTAGATTAAGTTGCCCATATTCGCAAGTGCGATGTATATATACTTAGATTAAGTTGCCTATATTCGCAAGTGCGATGTATATATACTTAGATTAGGTTGCCTATATTCGCAAGTGCGATGTATATATACTTAGATTAAGTTGCCTATATTCGCAAGTGCGAAGCATACTATATCAATACTGTTTATCTATTGTTTTCTTTAAACACAAATATTAATTTCATCAATTATTGCAATTAATTAAAAAAAATGTATTGCATATCATTTTAAATTATTAATTTTGCAGTGTACTTATAAAACCAAAAAAAAAATGATAGACCTAACGAATTTTTTTACGATTCAATTCTTGAAATTGAAAGTCTCTTTCGAGAATAAAAAACTTGGTAGCGACGACTGTATTGGGAAATTGATTGCTCAAAATATCAATCATGAGCGCGACCTTATGATAGCCGATACGAAAGCCGCACATGAAGGTTTCTTTGGCAAACTAGGGGTAATTACATTCAATTTTGGAGAACAAACAGACCAAACTGCTGACGTTGACAAAATCATTGCTGATTT
>CAIWVT010000356.1 GCA_903916135.1 uncultured bacterium | reverse complement strand
GAAAAAGGTAAAATGAACAATAAAAGTGATAATGAAACTTACATGAATTTAATTGGCAACTTGAGAGTAAAATTAAAACTACTTGCAAGCAAAATTGAGCCAAAAGTTTATGAATATGAATTTTTGAAAGAGTAACTGTAACTAAAAGCCTCGTTCGCCTCAGCCTACACCGATGTTCGAAGTTTGTAACCCCGTTGTTCGAAGTTTTGAACTTACTAATTGTTAGTTTTCAACTAACAGTAAAATAAAAAGCAATATTGTGTTGCAATGTTGTTTTGCAAACTACAAATGAAACAATGCGATTTACAAACTTCATATAACCGCATCAATCATACCAACTTGCATACATCATATAACTGCTTGCAGTACGATTTATTTGTCCCGACACTATGTGTACGGGACAGGTCCATGTAAGGAGTGCCGGGGTTAAACTTTTCAGATTTCGTATTGGTATAAAGCAGGGACAAATTCCAAGTTTGAAATCATCAATCTTAAAGAAAAAAACATGCTATTTCAAAAATTATTTATACTTTTATCATCTGAAATAAAAAAAGCAGAGACGGCAATAAATTATTTTCTATGCAAAACAACACAAAACAAAACAAAAACAAAGCCTTACAAAAAAATAAAACTCCCGACCGCAGTCCTAAACCATCGGAGAGAGGCAAGATGCCATTGGTGGCAAACACCTTTATGAGCACCCCGCGTGTAATTCTTTTTCTATTCCTGTTGGTTTTTTTGCTTTACGGAAACACCATCTTCAACAACTATTCTTTCGACGACGACTTAGTAACCTATAAAAACGCTATGGTGCACAAAGGTTTTCGCGGCATGGGCGAAATTCTCCGCAGCAATTATGCCACCAACGCCAAGCAAAACTACGAATATCGCCCCATAGTGAAACTTACTTACGCCATCGAGTATGGTATGTTTAAAGACAATCCGCATGTGAGCCATTTCATCAATGTGTTGCTCTATTTTTTGTTGTGCGTCATTCTCTATTTGCTGCTGCGCAAGCTTCTGAAAAGCTATCATCCGTGGCTTTCGCTGCTCACGGTGGTTGTTTTTGCGGTGCATCCCATCCACACCGAAGTGGTGGCGAGTCTCAAAAATCGTGACGAAATTCTGAGTTTGATGGGGGGCTTGCTGTCGCTTTATGCCTTTGTGCGCTTTATGGAAGTGCGCAAATGGTATTGGATTCCGGTGGCTGTCGCGTCGCTGTTGTTTGGATATTTTTCCAAATCAAGTGTGTTGGTTTTCCTCGTCATCATCCCGCTGACCTTATATTTCTTCACGGATTTCAAGCTGCGCGATTTTATTTGGGTGATGGCATTGCTGATTGCGGTGATACTGTTTTCGCGCATGTTTCCGCGCACGTTTTTGCCTAAAGCCCACCGCGACATCATCTTTTTCGAAAACCCGCTTTACTATGCACATGGTCTTTGGATTAGAATCGGCACCGCACTCATGGTGTTGCTGTTTTATTTCAAGATGCTGGTGGTGCCGCATCCCCTTCTATTCTACTATGGCTACGACCAATTCCCAATTTCCACCCCCGGAAACCCCTGGGCTATTGTTTCCTTCATCCTATGTTTGGCTCTGTTTGTCCTTGCCATCTTATGGTTTAAAAAGAAACATCTGCTGAGTTTCGCCATATTGTTCTTTTTTGTCAGCATATCGCAAGTAACCAACATCATCAAACCGCCGCCCGGCATCGTAGCCGAACGTTTTTTGTTTTCGCCTTCGTTGGGGTTTGCTTTGGCGCTGGTCGTGTTGGTGATGATGCTGTTCAAAATAGATTTACGGCAGAAAACCCTACAGCTAAAAAACCTCTCGAAACCTATCTTGTTGTTGGCTCTCATCGTCGTTCCTTTTGGCATCCGCACTATAGCCCGCAACACCGATTGGAAAGATTATCAAACCCTCTATAGCCATGATATTCCCTATTTGGACCATTCGGCAAAAGCCAATTCGTTGTATGCGCAATTTTTGTATGATAAAATTATGCAGACCAAAGATATGAACAAAGCACGACAATATCGCGACCTCTCCACCAGCTATTACCACAAAGCGGTGAAGATTTATCCGAAATACTACACCTGTTGGAACAACTTGGGTGTATTGAATTTTAAATTTTATAGCGATACCGTCGAAGCAATCTCCTGTTTCAAACAAGCCATCCTTTCCGATAGCACCTACGCTGAGCCGGTTAGCAACATGGGCATGTTATACGAGAAAAAGGACCCTGATTCTTCGAAGTATTATTATAAAAAAGCCATCAAACTAAAAAATGACTTTGCGGCTGTTTACACCCGATTGGGCGGTTTGTATTATGCGCAGGACAGTCTGCAAAAAGCCATCCAAATCAATGAAAGGTTGATGCGCGCCATTCCCACTTCCGACGAACCCTACATCAATATCGGCAACTATTATCTGTTAAACCAAGATACAGTGAACGCTGTGGCGTATTGGGAAAAAGCTATTGACAAACAAGCGGGCAATAAAAAACTTAACTCGGTTTTGGCAAACTATTTTAATCGGAAAGGCGACTCAAAGAAAGCAGAATATTATAATTCGTTGGCACAAAAAAGCAAGCAGTAGTGTTTTTCTCCTATGGACAATAAAAAAAGAACCGACGCATTGGTCGGTTCTTTTTTTTAATCTAAATCGAAAGACTATTTTCCACAACCGCACGAATCGTCGTGGTCGCCGTGGTGATGATGCAATCCTTTTTCCAGTTCTTCAGCCGTAGCCTCACGAATACCAAGTACCGAACCTTTGAAATGCAAATCTTTTCCGGCAAGCGGATGATTAAAATCCATAGTAACTTCGACAGCATTGACGGCTGTGATGATACCATTAAAATGTTGTCCATCGTCGTTGCGCATTGGAACAATATTCCCGACCTGACACACTTCTGTATCTAACACACCTTCATTTTGAAAAATGGCTATGGGAACATTCGCCACTCCTTGCAAATCATATTCGCCGTAAGCATCAGCCGCAGCCACGCTAAAAGCAAAACCATCGCCCTGTTGCAAATTGTTCACATTCGTTTCGAATCCCGGTATGAGATTGCCTTCGCCAAACACAAAAACGAATGGTTGTGTTGCGTCAACTTCTTCTATAAGTGCTCCGTTTTCATCTGTTTCAGTGAGGCGATACGTCAAAGAAACTACTTTGTTTTTTTCTACTTTCATGATTTAAAAAATTAAGGCGGCAAAAGTACACATTATTTTTCACATAAGATGCACGTGCGCCACCACCAATTAACTAATTTTGTTCACACATGTCCCAAAAAAATGAAATTCAAGCATGGAAGTTATTTATATTCTTAATTATCAATATATAAATCAGCTAATACAACACATAGTGGGGGATAGGTCTGTTTTGATTCTGACCGCATAAAGTAGCACTCACAGAAGCCAAGAAGAGAAACAATAGGATGAGGAAGTTTTTCACACCCAAAGAGAAATCGAAAATTCTTTATTCTTTGGTGAAAACCAAATACTTTTCATCACAATCCGTAAAGTAGTGATACTGATTGGAAGCGTTACCTTCATTTTGAATGGTGAGTGTTTTGCCTTCAAAAAGCCCGCTTACAGTTTTGGGTGGCGTGTTGCCGATAGGACCATCAAAGGTTACATAACACTCTTTCTGCTCAAGCGAAACAAGGGCGATGCCTTCCAAATCGAGATGTTCCCCTTTGAAGAAATATTTATAACCGCTCTTCTCTTTTGTGATTGTCAGAGCAATGTCGCAGCCTGTTTCAGGCAATCTATAATAGCCTGAAATGTCGGGTAAGGAATTCGCAGGGGCGGAAGTTTGCACTTTGGCAGTATCCGTTTTGCTTGTTGTGGCGTTATTTCCTGTGTTGTTGCACGAAGTAAAGAAAATAAGCAGACCGATAATCATAAGAACTTTTTGACGCATTTTTTTAATTTTTAAATGAATAAGTAAATTTTAATTCGTAGTGTTGTATAACATGGTAAACATGAAATCATATTTTTTGCAAAGATATATGTTTTTTAATTACCCAGATAGAATCAAATATCTTCTCAGTGGTTTTTTCTTTCTCGTTGTACAGAGCCTCCCGACCTACGGTACGGGACAGGACAAAGAAAAAGAGATACACAGAGGCTTAAAGTAAATTCTATCATTCTATAATTGTATCATGATATCATTCAATCATTGTATCATTCTATCATTCTATCATTCTATCATTCTATCACTGTATCATTGTATCATTGTATAATTAAAAAACCTTTGTTGAAAAAAACTTAGAAAGAATTTATCAACATCTGATTTTTGTTTCAGATTTATATCTACTTTTACAGTTGGAAATCCAAATCCGAAAACCATTGATAGCTAAGCCTTATGAGTAATTTTACCCACATCCACGTCCACACACAGTACTCCATCCTTGATGGTCAATCCGACATCAAAAAACTTATCACCAAAGTAAAGAAATGCGGCATGAACGCCATAGCCATCACCGACCATGGCAACATGTTTGGCGTGAAAGAGTTTCACAATGAAGCCACCAAACAAGAGATAAAACCTTTGATTGGTTGCGAAATGTATGTGGCAGCCAAAAGCCGTTTCGAGAAAACAGGCTCCGAAGACCGTTCGGGTTTTCACTTGATTTTGATTGCGAAAAACGAAATAGGCTATAAAAACTTATGCCGACTCACCACCCTTGCCTACAAAGAAGGGTTTTATTACAAACCGCGTATTGATTGGGAGATATTGCGTGAGTATCACGAAGGATTGATAGCTTCTTCGGCTTGCCTTGCGGGCGAAATTCCTGCTGCGATTCAAAACAATGATAAGGAAAAAGCCATTCAAAAGCTCTTGGATTATAAAGAACTCTTTGGCGATGACTTTTATTTGGAGATGATGCGCCACAAAACAGGCGACATAAAAATTGATTCTGAGGTGTATCATCAGCAAGAAATGGTGAACAAAACCTTGATGGAGTTTTCGCGCGAATATGGTGTGAAACTTATTGCCTCCAACGATGTCCATTTTATCAATGCTGAAGATGCCGAAGCCCACGACCGTCTGTTGTGTATCAACACCGGCAAATTGGTTCAAGATATCAGCAGGATGAAATATACTACCAAAGAGTTTTTGCGCACACCCGAAGAGATGGCTGAATTGTTTGCCGATGTGCCCGAAGCTATTGAGAATACCAACGACTTAGCCGACAAGGTGGAGTTGTTTTCTTTAGATAAAGATGCTATTTTGCCCGATTATCCCTTGCCCGATGGTTTTGATGATGGCAATGTGTTTTTGGAACACCTAACCTACGTGGGTGCCCAAAAACGTTATGCCGAAGTGACGGAGGAAGTTCGGGAACGTATAGATTTCGAATTAGGCGTTATCAAACGCATGGGCTTCCCCGGTTATTTTTTGATTGTACATGATTTCATCCGAGCTGCCCGGGAGATGGGTGTTGAGGTAGGTCCGGGAAGAGGTTCGGCAGCGGGTTCTGTTGTGGCATATTGTTTGCGCATCACCGATTTAGACCCTTTGAAATATGGTTTGCTTTTCGAACGTTTTCTGAACCCCGATCGTATTTCGATGCCTGATATGGATATTGATTTTGATGAAGATGGTCGCGAAAAAGTGATTCAATGGATCGTGGAGAAGTATGGGAAAAACCGCGTGGCTCAAATTGTCACCTTCGGGACTATGGCGATGAAGAGTGCGTTGAAGGATGTGGCACGGGTGGAGAATTTGCCATTGCCTGATGCCGATAGACTTTCCAAATTAGTCCCTGCAAAAGCAAAAGACCTCAAAGAAGCCATCGAAATGGTGCCCGAACTGAAAGAAGCCAAGAATTCAAGCAACCGTTTGGTGTCTCAAACTATCAAATATGCCATAGAGTTAGAAGGCTCTATCCGACATACCGGAACTCATGCCTGCGGCATCATCATCGGGAAGAATGATTTGATTGACTATATTCCTTTGTGCACCCAAAAGGACTCTGAGTTGTTGGTTACGCAATACGAAGGCTCGCATGTGGAGTCTATTGGATTGCTGAAGATGGATATATTGGGATTGAAGACGCTTTCAATCATAAAAGATGCTGTGGACAACATAAAGTTTTCGAAAGGGATTACGATAGACTTGGAAACGATGCCTTTGGATGATTTGGAGGCTTTCGAAATTTTCAGCAAGGGAAACACAACCGCGATATTTCAGTTTGAGTCCGAAGGCATGAAGAAGCATTTGTTAGATTTGAAACCGAATCGTTTCGAAGATTTGATTGCCATGAATGCCTTGTATCGCCCGGGACCTATGGAATATATTCCGAGTTTCATCCGCCGAAAACATGGCAAAGAAAAGATTACCTACGACCATCCCTCGATGGAGGAAAGCTTGAAAGATACTTATGGCATCACCGTATATCAAGAGCAGGTGATGAAACTGTCAATGGTAATGGCGGGATTCACAGGTGGCGAAGCCGATTCCTTGCGTAAGGCAATGGGGAAAAAGAATTTCGCTTTGATGGAAAAACTGAAAGAGAAGTTTGTTTCAGGTTGCGCGGCAAATGATATTACGGAAGCCATAGCCAAGAAAGTTTGGATTGATTGGGAAGCTTTTGCCAATTATGCCTTCAACAAATCCCATTCGGCATGTTATGCAATCACAGCCTACAGGATGGCTTTTTTGAAGAAGCATTATCAAAATGAGTTCATGGCAGCGGTGTTGAGCCGTAATGTTTCGGATTTGGAAAAGATAACTTTCTTTATTGATGAATGTAAGAAACTAAGCATTGTTGTGTTGGGTCCCGACATCAATGAGAGCCATGTGCGTTTTGTTGTGAATAAAAAAGAAGAAGTTCGCTTCGGGCTTTCTGCCATCAAAGGATTGGGCAATGCCGCTGTGGATTCCATCATTTCTGAACGGGAACTAAACGGGCGCTATAAAAATATCTTCGACTTTCTCAACCGGGTGAATTTGCGCACTGCAAACAAAAAAAGTATCGAAGCATTAGCCATGGCGGGTGCTTTTGATAGCATGGGCATCCATAGGGCACAGTTTTTCTATAAGCTGCCTTTCGAAGAAATCACTTTTTTGGAGAAGTTGATTCGCCATATCGGTTTGGTGCAAAGCAAACAAAACACCATGCAGCAATCGCTGTTTGGCGAGAGCGAAGAAATGTCCATCCCCGATCCTGAATTGCCAATTTGCGAACCGTGGAGCAAGATAGAGCAACTCAATCACGAAAAATCTGTTATTGGGTTCTATATGTCGGGGCATCCTTTGGATGATTATCGCATTGAGATGCAAAGTTTCGGCAATTTTACCTTGGACAAGTTAGAAAATCTGAAACCTTTTGCCAATAGAGATATCCGCTTTGGCGGGATGATTATCTCGGCAGGAGATAAGATGAGCAAAAATAACAAACCCTACGGATATTTTGAAGTAGAAGACTTTAAAGGTTCTGTTCGCTTGAATCTTTGGTCCGAAAATTTCGATAAATTCAAACATCTGATGGAAATCGGGAAGTGTATTTTTATCTCCGGCAAGGTGGATAAACGCTTTTGGGACAAAGAAAAAGAGAACGACCCCAATGCGGTGATAGAATATGAAATCAAAATCCACAGCATCGAACCCATGTATGATTTGATGGAACGTAGGGCGAAAAGTGTGCTGCTGACTATTCCTTTGGAGTATATTACCTCAGACTTGGTGAAAGACTTGGGCAGCATGATTCAAAAAAATCCCGGCAAGGTGGATTTAAAGATGCGCGTGGTGGATGCTGAAGAAGAAGTTTCTGTGGATATGAATTCGCATAAGCGAAAAATAAATCCGGAAAGCTTTCTCAAAGAAATTCAAAAGATGGATGTGGTGAAGGTTAAACTGACATAGAAGTTTTATTTCAACCATAAGCCCACTAAGAATCGTCTTTTTTTAACCACAAAGACACAAAGACTCTAAGTTACACAAAGAAAATAAAAGGTTCTTTTTCATCGCAACAATGCATTGTGATGCTTAGCGTCCTTGCATCTAAGTATCTTCGTGTCTTTGAGTCTTGGTGGTGTTTCTTTTCTTTGCAGTATTCTTTTTCTTTGTGTTTTTCAGAAGGAGAGTGCCAATAGATGCTTACATCTTTTTCTGCTGCAAAGCATCTTCCAACAACATATTCAAAAGTTCTGATAACTGATAGCCAAATACGGCTGCTTGTTGCGGAACAATACTCATGGCAGACATCCCGGGAACGGTATTTATTTCTAAAAAATACATACAATTGTCTTTTGTCAAGATATAATCTATGCGCACCACGCCTTTGCAATTGAGTTTGTTGTAGAGGAAGCTCGAGGTGGCGGTACACACCGTGGCAACTTCCACAGGGATGTTTGCCGGTGTGATTTCTTGCGAATGTCCTTGCACATATTTGGCATCATAGTCGAAAAACTCATTCTGCGGGACGATCTCAGTGATGGGAAACACTATCATGCGGTTTTTGTAGCGAAACAAACCACAAGTGATTTCCGTACCATCAATAAATTCTTCCACCAAAATCTCATCATCCACCGTAAAAGCTAAATTTATCGCGCTCAGGAGTTCCTCCTGTGTCTTTGCTTTGGATGTGGCAACGCTCGAACCGCCATTGCAAGGCTTGACAAATACCGGCAGGGCAACTTCTTCTAAAATTCTTTCCACATTCACCGCATCGCGTTTGAACAGATGAACCGAATTGGCGACATTCACCTCCAAGGAACGGACAACTTTATTGCAATACGCCTTATTGAATGTCAAAGCCGAGACCGAATGGTTCGAAGAGGTGTAGGGCAAGCCCAACATATCGAAATATCCTAAAATCTTTCCATCTTCGCCCGGCGTGCCGTGTATGATATTAAAAACGCAGTCGAAAGTAATCTTCTCGTTTCGTACAATAATGGAGAAATCATTTTTATCAACGGCATATTCCGTATTATTCTCATCCAAATATACCCATTTATCTTTGTTTATAATAATAAGATAAGACGCGTAGAGCTCCTTATCTATGTGCTGCATAATGACTCCGGCACTTTTGATGGAGATTTCATATTCGCCCGAATAGCCTCCGGCAATGACTGCAATGTTCTTCATAGTGATAAAAAATTAATGTGCAAAGGTAAACAGTTTTACTTTATTTACGCCAAGAACGAGAATTTTTTCTATATTTGTGCCTTCAAATAATAAAACGAACGGAATCAAGTTTATTATTACGCAACGTTTTGTTATATAATTAGATTAAAACGATTGGACTATGAGTTTTTTTAGCTTCCTGCGAAGCAAAGTTTTCTTCAGACACACTATGATTGCCGTGGTAGTTACCATTGTGATTATATGGCTAATATTGCGCCTGTTAAATATCTATACACGGCACGGTCAGGCTATAGCAGTGCCCAATTTTATAGGTTTAACTTTAGACAAAATTGAAGATTTTGCCTCCGATAATGATTTGGAAGCGGCTATTGTGGATTCTGTTTATGAGCTTTCTTTGCCCAAGGGCACTGTGGCGATGCAAGACCCCTTGCCGGGAACGAAAGTGAAAAAAAATAGAAAAATTTATCTGACTGTGGTGGCGTTGAAGCCCGAACAGGTGGCGATGCCCAACCTTGTGGATTTGACATTGCGCCAAGCAACTTCGATGATGGAGACTTATGGACTGAAAATCGGCAGCCTGACCTACATTCCCGACATTGCGAACAACGCCGTGTTGCGTCAGAAATATAAAGGGGCTGATATAAAAGAGGGTTTCCTTGTTGAAAAGGGCACGAAAATTGATTTAGTGTTGGGCAAGGGCGATGAAAAAGAAAACTCGAAGGTGCCGGATTTGATTGGCAAAAAACAAATACAAGTGATGGAGCTTCTGAATGAGGCATCGCTCAATATAGGTAACGAAATTTTTCTGGACGGCAACGACACCACCACTGCAAGAGTGTTTAAGCAAAAACCGGACGCCAATAGTTCCATTCAGTATGGCGGAACGGTGGATGTGTGGTATCGTTCGGATAGAAAATATGATTTTAAAAAAAATAAAAAATAAGATTTGATGACTAAAAAAATACTTCTGCTACTGCTGTTCCTTTCGGGATGTTGGACACTGTCCGCTCAGGAACATTTGTCTGGACTTCAGGTGAATCCGCTTCTGTCGAAATCTAAAAATATAGGGCTTCAGCCTCGGGCTTTGACGGGCGAGGTGCATCTGCCTTTCTTAGACGACTTTTCGTATTTCGATAAGCGCGTTTATCCTGTGGATTCGCTTTGGGCGGATAGATATACCTTCGTTAATTCAACCTATTGCGTCAATCCGCCAACGGTGGGGGTGGTTACATTGGACGCCATGAACGACACGGGAGCGATGTATCAAAATGCAGTCATCACGCCTTTTATTGCAGACTCTTTGACCTCCCAACGGATACGTTTGGATTCTCTTTTTAGTGGCGTTCCGTCGCGTATAACGCCTGCCGATTCGCTTTATTTTAGTTTCTATTATCAGCCGCAAGGCTTGGGCGATGCTCCCAACAAGCTTGATTCGCTTATGTTGGATTTTTATTCTCCGCATCTCAAAAAATGGATTTCTGCTTGGGGCAGCCCGGGCATGACATTGGATTCCTTTCGCTATAAATACAATCGCGATTTCCGTCAGGTGATGATTCCCATCAAAGATACCACCTATTTGCAAAAAGGGTTTCGCTTTCGGTTCACCAATTATGCAAGCATTTCTGCCACAAGTCTGCCAAGTTGGCAAAGCAATGTGGATGAGTGGAATTTGGATTATGTGTATCTCAATGTGAATCGCACCAAGAGCGACACGGTGTATAAAGACATCACTTTTGTGAATCCTGCGCCCTCTATGCTCAAGAATTTTAATCAGATTCCTACCCGACATTTCTCCAATACGGATTTGACGGATAAGTTTCATCTGAAAATATCCAATTTGAATGACATCTTGGATAACAAATCGTATAAATATATTGTTACGCAAGAAAACGGACCTTATACTTTTCTGCATGATGCAGGGGTGAGCGATTTGTTGCCGTTTATCACAAATGGATTGGACACTTATGATTTGCATGTGAACCCTGCGATTGATTTCACGCTGCCTTCGCTGGCGGGCATGGACAGTGCGGTGTTTGATGTGACGCATATCATCGGCAGCAATGGTTGGACCGAAAACATCTTGCGCAATGATACCATCACGAGGCGGCAAGAGTTCAATAATGCTTACGCTTATGACGATGGCACTGCCGAAAAAGGCTACGGTTTGTCGGGCGTGAATGCCAAATTGGCGTATCAGTTCACCTTCAATCAGCCCGACACTTTGGGCGGCATCCAAATGTATTTCAATCAGACCCTGACAACGCCCTATTATAAGTATTTTAAATTGACCGTGTGGTCTTCGCTCAATCCCGAGACCGTCATTTATCAATCGCCGCAAAAACGTCCTGAGTTTGCTGACAGTATCAATGCATTTTATACTTATGAGATAAAAGATACCGCCATCATGCTGAACGGCACGTTTTATGTGGGATGGGTGCAGACCACTGAGGACAACCTCAACGTGGGCTTTGATGCTAACACTGATGCCCAGAGCCATATCAACTATAATGTGAATGGACTGTGGTTGCAAACCTCGTTTAATGGGGCACTGATGATACGTCCGTTGGTGGGCACAACGTGGCAAAAGTCAAGAATTGCGCCTGTGGAGGGACATCCAACCGACCATTTTGTGTGTAATGTGGGTCCAAATCCTGCCAATGGATTGCTCAGTTTGATGTTGCCCATCAATTATAACACTGAGCTTGACCGCACGAACATCACCGTAGAGATGTTTGATTTCATTGGACGCAAGGTGTTTAGCCAAGCATTCGCCGACCAAATTAATGTGTCCGCGCTGAGCCAAGGGGCATATTATATGCGCCTTACGAACTATCATGCGAACGAGGTGTTTGTCTATAAGGTCATTATAAGTAGGTAGGAGTTCGGGTAGGGGAGTTCATAGTTCCGAGTTCATAGTTCGGAGGCTACCCAAGTGATTTTTTTCATGCGAATGAAATGAAAAGCTATTCAAATTATATTCATTAATTTTTGGGTGCAGGTTTTTTCTTAGGAAAAGGAAAAAGATAATTATGGTCAGTTAGTGCTTTGTCGTTTTCAGGTAGGACGCTTAGCTTCCATTTCTTTCCAATTCTAAAATGTTTTGTAGTTCCTATTTCTGTTACTCCAAACAAAGTGGTGCAGGTGCCTATAAACATAATAGCTACCGCCAACAAGGCAATGCCCATTCCATAAGAATCTTCGGATGAATTATGGTGGTGATTATAATAGTTATTAAAAGTTGCGCCGATTCCTATGCCTGTAGCCAACAGCGAACTGCCCAAAACGGCGGGTTCATATCCTTTGTAAGCATTTATTTCTTTTATATCGTTGAGCTTTATTTCCTTTCCCTTTACGGTGATAGTGGAGTCGGAAATAACGCCAAGAACTCCCATAGCTACATCGCCCGTAAAGGTTTGGACAAAGACCCTATTGCCTATTCTAAAGATACGTTGATACGAACCTTTCTGCCAACTTTTGTTTAAAATCCTATCAACGACCAACACATTATGATGAGATAAATTTGCTTGCGCGATACTATACGTGGCAATATGCAGCGCGAAAAACAGCAAAATTGCAGCAATCCATACAGAAGAAATTCTTTTCATAGCTATAATGTTTTTAAATATTATTCCCAAAGAGCACTACAAAGATCGGTAAAATTATTTAGATAGTGAAGTATTTTATTTGATTCATATCCAAGTTTTATACCTTTTATTATTATATCACATAGAAAAAGAATGGCACAAACCTGCTATATATAATATAAGGTATAATCTTCTTTTTTTTATGTATGATGATAAATGGATTCCATAAGCATCATTTCAATTAGTATAGTTTTTTTTTGAGAGATATTAAAGTTTCAATTTCGCTCTGCCATTTCCATTTTTTTAATAATAAAATTGAATAAGCATTTTATAGGTATCATTATTATTTTAAACAGATACATTCGTGTGCTCGGATGCTATATATAATATAAGGTATAATCTTCTTTTTTTTATGTATGATGATAAATGGATTCCATAAGCATCATTTCAATTAGTATAGTTTTTTTTTGAGAG
>CAIWVT010000355.1 GCA_903916135.1 uncultured bacterium | reverse complement strand
CGCGTTTTGAAAGTGAAAGCGACAAGCCGCAATGATAATACGATGCGCGCTTTGCTAAAAGCAATTACAGCATAACAATATTCATAGAGCTACCCACACGATATTCCCTGTTAAGGAATTCGTTCCTATGCTCAAAAAGAAGTATCTAAAATCTAAGAAAACCGCGAGATATACAGCCTACAACAAAGCAGCTTTCACTGTCAATTCAGCCAAACGTTCCGAATAGCCTGCTTCGTTATCATACCAAGAAATAACTTTCACAAAGTTGCCCTTGATGATTTGCGTTAGCTTGGAATCCAAGATAGATGAATGTTTGTTGCCCACGATATCAATGCTCACTATGGGGTCAATGCAATATTCCAAAATGCCTTTCATCTGACCTTCTGCAGCTTGTCTCATCGCCGCATTCACCACATCTTTGGTCACCTCAACATCCAACAAACACGTAAGGTCAACCACTGACCCATCAGGTGTTGGCACTCTCATCGACATGCCATCCAATTTGCCATCCAATTCAGGAATTACCAAGCCTATTGCTTTCGCAGCACCCGTACTTGTCGGGATGATAGACATGGCAGCCGCACGTGCTCTACGCAAGTCGCTGTGAGGCGCATCTAAAATAATTTGGTCGTTCGTATAAGAATGTATGGTGTTGATCAGTCCATGTTTTAAACCAAAGCTATCGTTCAGCACTTTTGCAATAGGTGCCAAACAATTGGTGGTACAGGAAGCGTTCGAAATAAAACGGTCGGTGGGCAACAGTTGTGTGTCGTTCACACCCAAAACAATAGTCCTGTCCACATCTTGTGCTGTGTTAGAAGGAACCGACAAAATAATTTTCTGAGCACCTGCTGTGATATGCTTTTCCAATTTCTCACGAGTACGAAAAACGCCCGTGCATTCCACCACAACTTTAACATCAAGCGACTTCCAAGGCAAATTTGCAGGGTCACGTTCGGCATACACTTTATAGCGCTTGCCATCTATCAACAAACAGTCGTTATCGTAAGAAACTTCACCGGGATATTTCCCATGAACAGAATCATATTTAAACAAATGTGCCAAGGTTTTGGCATCCGTAAGGTCGTTGAGGGCAACGATTTCAACAGCTTCTTTCTTTAGTAATGCTCTGAAGGTCAAACGACCGATACGTCCGAAGCCGTTAATTCCAACTTTAATAGGTGTCATGATATTTTTATAAGATTGAATTAGAAAATTGAATGATTTTAATTAATTTGCAAAATTACTCTAAATATTTTTATCTAACAAATTTATTTATAAATCCAAATTATTTTTGTTTGACTTTAGATATCGTCGGATTTTTTAACTTTATATCAACCTTTAAGTAACATAATCTATCAAAGGCCTCCCATCATCATTCCTGTCGGGTATGTTTAAACGTTGCAGTTCGGAAACAATATCAAACACATCATTCAGCCGCCACATAATATGAAACGCATTGCCTAACACCTGAAAAAGCTCCTTGTAATACACATTACCCGTGTAGGGAGAAATATTGCTTTCATAAAAAACCAAAACCGAATAAAAGGTTTCTTTGCGGAAAGAGTACGACATATTCGTCAAGGAATAGGGAACTATATCTCGATTATTTACTTTCACAAACAAAAGTTTTCTTTCAAAATCAAGTTCAACCGACGTAGCAATACGTTTTCTCATAATCCAAATAGGAGGAAAAATAAGAAGAATTAATATCGCTACAAAACCTATTAGAAATACAATAATGAAAGCATACAGGAAAGGTATTTCCGTTTGATTTGCAACTCCATAAGCAACCATTGCTATATTGGCAAAAAGCACTATATAATAATAAAGAATAACTTTTAGTTTGCCGAATTTCCGTATGCTCCAAATTTTGTTCATAGATGCTTTGGTCAATGTATAAAGATAAGTCTTTAAAATAATCTACAAAACTAAACATAATTGTTTAATTATCGTGCCATAAAAGCACAAAATTTTGCTCATCCACCCAAAAAACGTACCTTTGCACCCAATTAGTAATTTAATCTCGTTATAATGAAAAAAATAATCCTAACATCAAAAATCATCCTTATGCTATTAGCAGTTTCCTTTGGCATGAATGCCAATGCACAAAACAAAGCGGGAATTCCCGACTTCTCGAACACCGATCGCTCGGCGGTTCCCAAAGAATTCAAATGGAAAATTGAAGACATCTACGCCACTCCCGATTTGTGGAAAGCCGACTTGGCTTTGGTCAAACAGATGGCAAGCAAAATTGAAGGCTTGTCCAAAACATGGACAGCAAGCGCCAAAAACATGTTGGAGTTCGAAAACTTGGTGAACGACATCTCCCTGAAAGGCGAAAAACTCTACTCCTACGCTTCCAACGAAAACAATATGGATTTGGGCAACACCCAATTCATCTCCATGAAAGGCGAAATCGAGAACTTCTTCGTGCAGTTTGGTGCGAGTCTCTCGTTTATGGAGAGCGACATCTTAACCTTGGGAGAGACCAAATTCAAAGAATATCTGAAAGCAGAACCCGCGTTGGTTACATATCAATTCGGTACAGAGAAAATCTTCCGCAACAAAGACCACATCTTACCTTCCGAACAACAAAAAATCGTATCCTTAACAGGATTGTTCAGCAGTACGGCAAACGACGCTTACGGTGTTTTTTCCAATGTAGAAATGCCTCACACCGACATCACCTTGAGCGACGGCAGCAAAATCAACCTCAATGTGGCGGCTTACATGAAACTCAGAGGGTCCAAAAACCAAGCAGACCGCTCCCTGGTGATGAACAGCTTTTGGGGCAATCAAAAGAAATATGAAAACACCTTCGCTTCTTTGCTCAATGGCGAAATCAAACAACATTGGTTTTCGGCGCAAGTGGGCAAATATAGCAGCAGTTTGGAAGCGCGTATGTATCCCAATGCCATTGACCAGACCGTTTACACCGAGCTGATTAAAGCCGTTCACGACCATTTGGGCACTTTGCAAAAGTTCCTGACTTTAAAGAAAAAGATGTTAGGTTTGACCAATTATAGCTACGACGACATCTATGCTTCCGCTGTGAAATCCGTATCCAAAACCTACACCTACGACGAAGCCAAACAAATCATCCTGAATGCCTTGAAACCTATGGGCAAAGACTACACCGACATCATCACCAAAGCCTTCAACGAAGGTTGGATAGATATATATCCCAACAAAGGCAAAGAATCGGGTGCCTATTCTTCAGGCTTGTTTGGCGTGCATCCTTACATCAAAATGAATTACAATGGCGACTACAATGCCCTCTCCACCCTCATCCACGAGTTGGGACACACCATGCACAGCTACTATTCCTGCAAAAACCAACCGTATGCTACCTCAAGCTATGAAACTTTCTTAGCTGAAATTGCTTCCACCTTCAACGAAAACCTCTTGATGCAATACATCCTAAAGTCAGAGACCGACGATTTGTTCAAAATCTATATCCTCGACCAATATTTGGACGGTGCACGTGCCACTATCTTCCGCCAAACTTTGTTTGCCGAGTTCGAACTTGCCATGCACACCCAAGTGGAACAAGGACAATCCCTCACAGCCGAATTTCTCGATGCTAAATATTTAGAGCTGACTAAACTCTATTATGGCGAAACCAAAGGCGTGATGAAAGTGCCCGATTACATCCAAAATGAATGGAGCTATATTCCTCATTTCTACATGAATTATTATGTCTATCAATATTCCACAGGTTTGATTGCCTCCATGGCGTTGAGCGAAAAGGTGTTGAATGGCACCCCCACCGACCGCGACCGCTACGTTGGTATGTTGAGTGCCGGTGGCAACGATTATCCTTTAAACATCCTCCGCAAAGCAGGTGTTGACATGACCAAAGCCGATGCCTACAACGCTGCTTTCGCCAATTTCGACAATTTGGTGAACCAAATGGAAGCCTTGTACAACAAATTGAATGCGGAAGGTAAATTTAATAAATAGGGGGCATCCCGACACAATGTGTACGGGACAGGTTAGTTGTCATTAAGTGGTCATTTGGTGGTCATTTGTTGTCATTTAATGGTCATTTAATGGTCATTAATTAGTCATTGAGTTGATTGGTTAATTTGTTAAATGAGGTAAATAAGTGAGAAATGGGAAAAAGAAAAAGGCTTGCCAATCAGCAAGCCTTTTTTTATGGAAATATTATTGAATTGTTCTACTGTTTTTTTCTTAGTGTATCTAAGTGCTTTTAGTCCCTCAGAGGTTTATAATACCCCCTTACTCCATCATCAACTTTATAACCCTCGATTTGTCGGCAGTATGCAGTTCCACAAAATAAATCCCGCTGCTGAGCTGTGGCAGGGCAATGGTCACTTTATCGGTCATGGCAGCCTGATTTTCATACACCATCATCCCCATCGCATTATAGATACGAATCAGTTTGAGATCCTTGCTTGCTTTCACGCTAATGAGGGAATGTGCAGGATTCGGATATAAAGAAAACTCAGCTTCGGATGGCAGGGCGTTATCCACACTTCCCGGCTGCTCGATGGTGTTGAGGGTGGTGTTGGTGACCACAGGCGCATTGTAATCAAAATAGATATAAGCCGTGTTCTTTATTTTGGTCAAAGGGCTAAGACCTGCTCTCAGTCGTATTTTATAGGTAACATAGCCCATACTGTTCAGCATATCGGTTCCGCTGTCGGGCAACATGATGTTCTGAAAATTGAAAATCATCAAGCCGTTGGTGAGCGAATTGCCTTGCATGGCGTTGCTCGATGAAACAATTTGGAATGTATTGATGTCGAGATTCGAACTGATGGTGTCACATATTTTGATGTTCACCGCGGGACCTGTGCCCGTGTTTTGGAAGTGAATCGTATAAAGCATTTCGCCCGTTGTAGCAGGGATATAGCCTTGGCTGCCCAATCCTTTTGGGGCTACCTCTTTGTAATTTGGATCAAAAGAGGAGGCTATATGCACACATCTGTTGTAAGTATTGTTTGCCATGTTCACATCATTTTGAGCCGTAACCTGCAATGATATGCAAAGAGAATCGGCAGGGGTGGCAGTGTTGCAGACATGTGCGGACGTGAGTATGGAGTTGTATAAATAGGGACTTGGATTATAGACATCTGCCAAGTTATACCACACCGTATCGCCACTTGCAGCATGAACGACATTGTCGGGTTGCCACGGCAAAGTTGTGTCCACTATATAGGTGAGGCAAGGAGGGAAAATCAGGCGTATTTGTCCGGGCGTCACCGCACCGCTGCAAACAGTTTTCAAAATACTTACGTTTGACCAAAGCTTTACGTTTTGTCCGGGCCACCAATTTCCAATCGGTGTGAATGAGTTGGCAATGAAATCAAATTGAGGTGTGCAGGCAATAGAAAAATCTTCAACGGTCAAGGCATTGCTCACGATGTTGGTTGCGTGGGGCTGACTTGCCGAACACTGCACATTATATCCATTTGTTAAAGTGCCCATACCAATCGTGTAGCTTCCTGCTGCGGCATTGGTAAAATAATAATGCCCTGAATTATCGGTAAAAGCAAGGTTGGCATTGCTGCCTTGCGATAATTTCACACTTTGATTTGTCAGGTTTTGGTCGCCGTTATCATTTACACAATTGCTGTTGGCATCATAACTAACCTGTCCCATCAAAGCAGCACTGAAATTGCACGGCAGCGATTTGAGAAAATATCCTTTCGACTGCGTGGTGTTGTTCATAGTGCCTGCCTGCGTGATTGATCCAATAAAAGGCAAACCACTAACAGGATTGATGTTGATTTGGCTCGATTTGCAACTGGCATTATGGATGTATTGTCTGCCTACAGGTATCCACGCATTGTTGAAAAAGCGCTTCACCGTTCCGGGATAATAATTAAGATATTGCTGATTGTAATACACAAAAACATTGCCGCCATTATCCACTGCCAAGTCCACATCGCCCACATAACCCGTAGCAATAAAAGAACCCAACATCTGCCATGATGCTCCATCGAATTTTTGACACAAAGGCTGATAGGAGTTTGACTGATCTTGATACACCACATAAAGCTTGTTTTGCGCATCAATTTTAAGCTTCGTGAGATGCGACTGAACCGTTGAAACCGTCCCGGAGCCAACGGTTACCCAAGTGGAACCATTGTATTTCTTCACCATTACTTTTGTGCCCTGCCCGTTATCAGAATACGCGACGTATTCATTGCCAAGATGATCAAATTTGATATTACAATAGGCAGAGGAACCCACCGTGAAGTTAGCCGGTCCTTCACTAACCCAAGCCGTGCCGTTAAACTTCTTCACATTGCCCTTCAAACTGTTGTTTACATCGCAATAGAAAATATGCGGTTGATTGGTAAGCGGATTGATGGCAAGCGCCACATCGTATGTACTATTAATCACAGCACCAACATACACCCAAGCTGAGCCGTTGAACTTCATCACATAAATATCGGCGTTGTCCTGTCGGAAGGCAACATAAGGAACACCTGTGGTGTCGAACGCGATTTTAGCCCATTCTGTGAAACCCGTATTGAAACCAGGTGTCCCGACATTAACCCAATTGTTGCCAACATATTTCTTCACACTAACCCTGTCGGAATACAACGAATCAGAGTAAACGACATACGGTGTGCCGAATTTATCAAAATCAAAATAAGCTCCTGCTGAGCCACTGCCCGAAACAGCACCGGTGATGCTGCTGCTGCCCAGTATTTTTGCTGTGGTGCCATTATACTTCATTACCGCAAAATCTTTCCAACCAAATAAAGGCGAAACCGTTTGTTCCGTATAAAGAAGATACAGGTCACCGGTGGTCGGGTCCATGCTCATACCTCTATAATAAGCATATTGGGTTGGGATATACACATTGGTGGGGGCGATATAACTTGAAACAACGCTCCAACTTGAGCCATTGTACTTAGCAATCTCGGCTTTGGAGCCTGAAACTTTGGTATAAGATAAAAATGCATGATTCGACTGGTCGAAGGCAAGGAAATTATACCAGGTTTGATACGACACAATGCCGGGAGTTCCGAGATAAGTCCAAGTGCTACCATTCAGATACATCACACTTGTTAGACTCGAAGCACTATAATCCTGAAATGCGATGCAGGGCACATTGTTTTGATCGAAAACCACACCGGAATTCCATGATGCATACGTAAATGCTGATGAAACAGTACCCGCAGCAACCCACGCAGTCCCGTTAAATTTCAATATATTTAAGCGATTTGGCGTGTAAGAACAATAGCTGACATAAGGCGTTCCGTTATTGCTTGAGATATGACATTCAGTCATCTGAGCCGCACCAAAATTTGAAGTGCCCACAGCAGTCCAGGCACTTCCGTCAAATTCCTTTACGGTAGAAACATTTACAGAATCCGTAAAGAACACCAAAGGATGATTGGTGGATTTGTCAACAGTCATATCAAATGCCCTGACGGTATCGTTCCCCATTCCTGCCACTCCGAGCACACTCCAGTTGAACCCATTGAAGAATTGAACCGTCAAGCGACGGTGGTTCACTGAATCGAGATAGGCAACATACACCCTATTGAGATTATCCGTTGCAATTTTAACGTAATCTGCCGCTCCCAACGAAAACCCGGGAGTTCCGACAAAAGTCCAATGATTGTTGACATAACGCTTTACGCTTATTTTTTTCCCATTCTCTGCATCACTAAAAGCAACATATTGTGTGCCGTTATTGTCAGATGCAATGGAAGGCTGATAATTGCCGCTCCCATCTGCCATAAAGAACATATCATCATCAGGACCAACCGACTCCCAATCACATTGGGAATAGATGTTTGCATAATTCAGAACAAAAACAATACAAATTATTGCTTTTTTGAAGAAAGAAAATTGTTTTTTCATACTATTGAATTTAATGTTTACTATTTAGTTTGATATTATATAATGCGGGGAAAGGTTATTTTATGCAAAAAGAGCCAAGTTATTCGTAGGTCTAAAATATGGCATTTGTCAATATTACAAACATGACAATTGCTATAAATGATACTCCCATAAAAATTATATTCTTTATGCTTAAAAACTATTCCTTATCTAAGCTATCTCATTATTTTATTTTGTTATATATAACGCCAATTTTTAATAATACTTGGGGTTTTTATATAAATATATTTTTAGGAGGATGTTTTTTGGGGGAATAAAAATGGTTTTTGGAAAGAAATATTTTATCAAAACCACATACCATTAATTAAAAATTCATTCTAAGATTAATGCCCCTATCTGCGTCATGGCGCATTTAGATTCTTTCAAAGAAACAAGCATCATCCAGTCGTGAAACATCTTTGGATATTCGAAGTAATTCATGGGGATACTTTTTTGTTTCAGTAGTGATTTCAATTTTCGGCAATCTGCCAAAAGGATGTCATGCGTGCCGATAAATAGGCTGATACGGGGAAGTCCTTCTAAGGGTCCGTTGATGGGACTTATTAGATAATTATCGGTGCTTGATGAGGCTGCCCAAGCTTTTCCTGCCGACACTAAATTGTAAACTCGCAAGGTGACATCATGCTGCTCGATTTCTTTTATATCGGGGTTGGTCATCCTTACATCGAGCCAAGGGGCTAACAGTATGATTTGATTTGCTTGTGGCTTGGATTCTTTCTTTTGTTGTTCAGCCAAAGCAAGAGCAAGTCCACCACCTGCCGAGTCGCCCATAAAAATGATGTTGGTGGCATTGGCTTTGGATACTAACGCACTATAGATGGCATCCAACATGGCAAACGCCTCTTTAAAATTGGCAGCGGGGGCTAAGGGATAGTCGGGCACTATGAAAGTGCAATTAGTTTCACGGATTATCTGAGCAATAAACTTCCAATGCTGATGAAAAATATTGTTGATATAACCTCCACCGTGAAGAAATAATACATATTTCCCCGATTTTTTTCCTTTCGGAGAAATGGCATACACATTTCTGCCACAAACTTGGGTTATGTCTATAGTAAATTCAGCGAGTAATTGCTTCGGAATCGGAGCAGCCTTCGATGCATAATGATCTCTGCCCAACTTTTTCAGGATACTGTTTTTCGGTAAAAACAATCGGGCAGCAAATTTCAGAAGGCGCACTTCCATACTTGGTGCTGCCTGATGAATATAATTGATGGAAGTATCCAATGCCGTTTGTGCCTGTATGTTCGAAACAAGCATAAATATAACGCATACTATTAAAAATCGTTTACGCATCAATTGTTTCACGGCTTGCTTTTAAATGCTCACTCAGATACTCTTTACACGAGGGTATTACTTCGTATGCCTGTCGGGAACCAACTCTTTATATTTTTTCCAAAACGTCCACATCGTTTCCGAGCGGGCATCCAATAATAAAGAATTGACAACTTCTTTTTCGGTTTGTTTCACGGATAAAATCAACACATCGAGATATGCCAAATCGGTAATCAACATGCTTTGTTCAAACATAGCTTCTTCCCAAGTATATTCACGCCCCGTTTTATGGCTCTTATAGCTACCAAACAGAACCGGAACCGATATTTGGTGTGTTTCATCTGCCTTACAAATTGTTTTAATTGAATCGTTGAGGGCTTCGATACGCTTCCGAATCTCATAAGCTTGTCCTGATTTATCAGGTAAAGAGTTTTTAACAAAATAGAGACTTGGCTTGATTGTATTGGCTCTGCCAGATAAATCTTCTAAACCAAAATTGGTTAAATCCTCATCGGGATTGGTGAGATGAATTACTTCGGCTTTGCAGGTGTTCAAGAAATCAACCAAACTATCACTCAAATGTTTTATGGTAAGAGCTTTTTCGTATTTTGGAGCGAATTGCATGGCAAATTGCGTCTTATTCAATTCAAATTCCATCAACAAATGAGTGGTAGAAGTATCAACAGATTTCGACATCGTATTGACCTGAATGTCCGTATATGCAATAGATTCAAATAGCCTATTATACAAACTGCGATTGATGAGTAAAAACACTAAGGCGATTACAATTATGGATGGAAGCACTTTGTTTAGCGGGCTGCTATCCGGATTTTTCTTTTTTTGAACCACATATTTCAATGGCAAAAACACTGCTACAAATACACAGCAACCTAAATCAAAAATCATAATGGCTCCAGGATAATTATTGATAAGAAATAAGGCACCCATAGCTAAATAAAGGTATGAAGCATATTTAACGATGTTCATTGCCATTTCCAAGCCACGTGTTGCAATTATCTTTTGTATGCAGAGCAATACCAAATAGACCATCAAAAAGCCACCAATGCTGCTTATAAGTAATATGTCAGCACCAGGCTGATGGAAGGTTTTGAAACAAACACCTAAAACAATGAACAATGCGGAAAGTATCCCGAAAATAACTGTAACTTTTTTCATACCCCCGAAATTAATTATTGACTTTTAATCATCGTCAGCACCATCTTAAAGCGCTCCACAGCATTGAGCGAATGGGGAATGTTGGCAGGCATGATAATACTACTTCCAGCATGCAACAGATGCGGAACGCGGTTGATAAAAATTTCTGCCGAACCATCCACAATGTTGACCATTGCATCAAAAGGGGCAGTATGTTCGCTTAAACCTTCGCCTTTGTCGAAAGCAAAGACGGTTACCGTACCGGTTTGTTTTTTAATAATAGTGCGGCTGACCACAGCACCTACAGCATAATCCACCACTTCCGAAAAACGGAAAGACATGCCGCGTTCAAATTCATTTGTTTCCATAATACATTATTTTTAAATAGATTCATCAAAGGTACGAATCTTCTTTCAGACCAAGGTAATAAAAATAGAAAATCTTACGGGTGGATACAAAAAATGTCCTATTTCAACGAATGAAATAGGACAAAATAAATTACAAACTTAGCTTTAAAAGAAATAGATTCTGATCATTAAGCCTTAGAAATTAAGAATATGTATAATAATTTACTTCTGCAGGAGTTTCCGCCAAAGAAATTTGAAGCCAATAGGCAGGAGTAACTTTGTGACCGCTTGGAGAAATCAAACGGCGTTTATACACTTCAATAACCGGGTTGAACATGATATCGTTCACAGCCACGGTATAATTCCCGCTCAATTCTTCGCCTTGTTTCTCAGCTTGCACCTTCACTTCATATTTATTCAGTTCGAGTAATGCTTTTAGAAATTTCATGCGGCTTTCGTTCACACCGGATTCTACAACCGAGCAACGAACGCCATCTATTTCGATGATGATATGTTTACCTTTATTTAATGACATGTTTTTTAATTAAAAATGAAAAATTAAAAATGAAAAACTATTAGTTGATAAGTTAATTGGTTGATTGGTTAATTGGTTAGAAGAGTAGGACAATTAAATATTACAATTAAAAACCAAAGCTTAAGGAACGAATCAGTTCATATATTGGACTTGCGAACCCAATTGCAAATATGCCTGCTACACAAATAATCAAAGCCAACCTATCGGTAAATGTGCTTTTGAACTTGGCAATAGGCGTATCATTTTTGTTGATGAACATGGCTTTCACCACTAACAAATAATAATATAAAGAGATGGTAGCGTTCAACACAGCAATCAAAACCAACCAATAATAGCCTTTGCTCGCTGCCGATGTGAATAAGAAAAACTTACCAAAGAACCCAGCTACAGGTGGTATGCCAGCCAATGAGAACAAAGCTAACATCATAATTAAACTTAGTTTTGGGTTGGTGCGATACATACCGTTGTAGTCATCCATGCTTTCCAAACCCGTTTTATCAGAAATAACTGAAACAACGCCGAAGGCAGCTAAATTGGAGAATACATATACCAATACAAAATACACCACAGAGGTCATCCCTAATTCGCTTGCACCCATAATCCCTAAAAGTATAAAACCTGCTTGGGCTATAGAGGAGAATGCCAAGAAACGTTTCATATTCTTTTGGCGCATGGCGAATAAGTTACCGATGGTCATGGTGAGTATCGAAAGTAAATAGAGCACATCGCCCCACATATTGCTCAAGGATTTGAACACAGTGAACAAAATAACCATAAAGATGAAGGCAGCAGCGCCTTTAGACACTACAGACAAGAATGAAGTTACATTAACAGGAGCACCTTCGTAAACGTCAGCCGTCCAAAAATGGAAAGGAACCAAAGAGATTTTGAAACTCATACCTGAAACAAAGAAGATAAATCCTAATACCAACAATGGTGATGCTACAAGTTTTTCGGCAACTTCAGTGAAATAGATAGAACCTGTGGTTCCATAAAGTATAGACAAACCAAACAATAGAATGCCCGAAGATAAAGCTGATGACAGAATAAACTTGATACCGGCTTCAGCAGATTTGTTTTTATATTTATCGAAAGCTGCGAGGGCTGTCAAAGGAATGGTTGCTGTTTCTAATCCGAGATAGAACATCAAGAAATCGCCTGCAGAAATCATAAAATTCATCCCAATCAAGGAAGATAATAGGATGATATAAAATTCACTGATGCGTTCGTGATTAATATCTTTTCGTAACCATGAAGCGGATTGCAACAGTATGATAAATACAGCGACATTCAGTATATTCTTGAACAAGATGACTAACTCACTTGTTTGATACATTCCTCCGAAAAGCACGCCTGTTTTTGCAGGAAGAAAACCTACTATGGTATAAAGCAGAAACAACACAATTGCGAAAGGAATCATAAAGTGCTTCTTTTCGCTCTTGATGAATAATTCGGCTATCAGCACTAACAACACCACTCCTATCAGGAGTAACTCGTGCCTCATTATCAGAAATTGGTTTAGATTCATATTGTTAAATAAAGATTAGAGTTAAAATGAAGATAATTGGTCAAGGATGGGTTTCAGGCTCAAGCGAATCAAATCAGAAAGCCATATAGGAACAATACCGATGAAAGCAACAGCTAAGATAAGGGTTACGGTACTTACTTTTTCGAACCATTTCGCATCGGTGAGTTTCAGGAATTCATCATTGCGTATCGGTCCGAATAACAAGACGCCTACAACACGAAGAATGTAAACCGCTGTAACCACAATTGAAGAACATGCAAGTATAGTTACCACACGATGGAAGGTATCAGGATGTTGGAATGCGCCAACAAAAATGGTCATTTCAGCAACAAAACCGCTCAAACCGGGTAAGCCTAAAGAAGCCAAACCAGCGATAACGTAACAAACAGCTAAGAAAGGCATAATTTTCATCAAACCGCCCATTTCGTTTATCATACGGGTGTGAGTTCTGCCATAGATCATGCCGATTAAAGCAAAGAAGAGGGCTGTCATCAAACCGTGAGAAATCATTTGAATGATGGCGCCGTCCATGGCAGTTTCGTTCATCATCAATAAAGCAAACAAAACCAAACCGCAATGGCTCACCGAAGAATAAGCATTGATGTATTTCAAATCTTTTTGCCATATAGCCCCGAAAGCGCCATACACAACGCTGGTAGCAGTGAGTATGATGAATATCCAGGCTAATTCATGCGCTGCACCAGGCATTAAGAACATAGCAACACGAAAACAACCGTAACCTCCAAGTTTCATCAACACACCTGCGTGTAACATTGACACAGCCGTGGGTGCCGAAGCATGACCATCGGGCGACCATGTGTGGAAAGGAAACAAGGCGCCAAGAATACCAAATCCAATAAATGTGAATGGGAAGAAAAAACGTTGAGCCTCCATGGGGATGGTTATCTTAGAAATTTCCATTATATTAAATGTATAATGACTGGCACCACTTGGGTCAGAATTGAAATATATTCCGAACAAACCAACCAATAAAATAGCCGAACCGCCCATAAGCATCAAAGTAAGTTTCATAGCCGAATATTCTTTCGGACCGGAACCCCAAAGACCAATGAGTAAATACATCGGGATAACAGCGACTTCATAGAATAAGAACATGGTGAATAAATCGAGAGATATGAAGAATCCAAAAACACCTGTTGCCAAAACAATAAGTGATATAAAGAATTCTCTTGGCAAATCTTTCACTTCCCATGAAGCAAACACCCCTGCAAATGTGACCACAGAGGTAAGAGCAATCATAGCTACGGAAATACCGTCAACACCAACTAAGTAATGTATGTTTAATGATTCGAACCACATATAATCAACCATAAATAACATATCGGCATGATTCCCTGCATTGCGCTCAGCATAAAACATAATGATAAGCACTACCGAAGTGATTAACTGCAAACCCATACCAATCGCAGAAACTATTCGCGTTCCACGATGATCTTTAGTACTCAGAATACCAATGATAGTAAGTATAGGAATAATAATAAAAAGTGCGAGTATATTCATAATTCTAAACTATTATTGCCATAAATAAATAAAAATTAATGCAAAAGCAATTGCTCCTAACACAAAGAAGAAAGCGTAGTGTTGTAATTGTCCGGATTGAGCTCCTTTAATTTTACGAGAAGCTAAAACGGTGACGCCTGCGATGCCATTCATAAAACCATCAACTACATGGCGATCGAACCAAGCAACAGGGCGTGAAATCAAATTGAAGATAATCTTTTTGGTTACAAACATATACACCTCATCAATATAGAATTTGTTGTAAATGGTTGTGTAAATTCCACCAAGACCTGTAACAATTTTCCCAACGAGTACGTTATCCTTTTTGTATAATAGGAAGGCAATGAATATTCCAACCAAACCAATAGCTACAGAAGGAATAGCGATCATAAGATTGGTTTCTGACTCAAAAGGCAGTCTATCGGAAGTTACCATTTGACTAAAAGGTAAGAAGCCTGTAAAGATAGACGCAACGGCTAAAAACATTAATGGAATGGTCATCACCAATGGGGATTCGTGTGGTTTGTGATGATAATGGGGTTCTTTGTTCCAAAATACTCGGAAGTATAAACGGAACATATAGAAAGCAGTTAAACCTGCCACCAAATATTCTACCACGAATAAGAGTTTGTTATGCTCATAAGCGGCAACCAAGATTTCATCCTTGCTCCAAAATCCACTTAAGGGGAATAAGCCTGCGATAGTTAAACACGCTATCAAGAAGGTGAGATGTGTTATGGGTAGGTATTTACGTAAACCTCCCATTTCATTCATATAATTGCTGTGAACGGCATGAATAATAGAACCTGCTCCAAGGAATAACAAAGCTTTGAACATGGCATGTGTGAAAAGATGGAACATGGAAGCCATATATCCCAAACCTTTTTCGCCACCATAACCGGAAACACCGAGCGCTAACATCATATAACCGATTTGTGATAGTGTGGAGAACGCCAACACACGTTTAATGTCAAACTGTGTACAGGCAATCACCGCCGCAAACAACGAAGTGAATCCGCCTACGTAAGCAATAACCGTGAGGGCATCAGGTGCAGCAAATGCATAAAGCGGGAACAAACGTGCTACCAAATACACACCGGCAACAACCATGGTAGCAGCATGAATAAGAGCAGACACAGGTGTTGGACCTTCCATCGCATCGGGCAACCAAATATGCAGTGGGAACATAGCTGATTTACCGGCACCGCCCATAAAGATCAACAACAATGCCCATGTAGCTACTGACATGCCTAAGAAGGTTTGCGTTAGATTGCGCGTTACTTCAATGCCGACAGGTCCTGTAATATTTAGAAAGTCGAACGATTTCGTGTAATAAGATAACAATAAGATACCCACCAAGAATCCCAAATCAGCAAAACGTGTAACGATAAAGGCTTTTTTGGAGGCAGCTACTGCTGAAGGACGTTCGTAATAGAAACCGATTAAAAGGAAGGAGGATACACCCACAAGTTCCCAAAAGATATACATCTGAAAGATATTGGTAGCGACCACCAAGCCTAACATCGAGAAAGTAAAAAGCGACAGGAAAGCAAAAAAGCGTTGAAAGCCTTTTTCGCCTTTCATATAGCCAATACTATACAAATGCACCATGAACGAAACTGTGCTCACCACCACAAGCATCATCACCGAAATAGGATCAATAAAGACTCCCATTTTGATTTGTAACGATGCGCTCAGATTGAGCCATGTGATATTATGCGCCAAGATTTGCTGATACGCGTCATCAATTCTTGGTAATTGGAAGAAATATTGATATGCTGCATAATAGGAAAGCAACATAACGACTCCGAGTCCAATAGTGCCAAGTACGCCCGAAATTATCGGTTTGAACTTCATACCAAGTAGTCCTAACAAAAGGAACATAAATATCGGTATGATTAAAATCCAAATGGTATAACTGAAATTTATCATTGTTCTGTTTTTCTTTTTACAATACTTTAATTTAGCGAACTAAGTTTCTGAATTTAATATTTCATTTCGTCTATATTCTCAACCTCAATATTCGAGAAACGACGATAAATATTAATGATAAGTGCAATGGCAACCGAAGCTTCTGCGGCAGCAATAGCCACCACAATTAAGGCGAAAAAATTGCCTTGCATGTTTTCGGGAAACAAATAAGAGTTGAACGCAACAAAGTTGATATTGACCGAATTTAATATTAACTCTATTGACATCAGCATAGTTATAAGGTTTTTACGAACCAAGAATCCGTAAATACCAATAAAAAACATCGCAGTACTGATGACTAAAAAACCTTCTAAAGGGATACCGTATCTTTCCATAATATTTATTTACCTTTTTTAGCAATAATAATGGCTGCAATCATAGCAGCTAACAATAATATACTGATGACTTCAAACGGCAGAGCGAAACCATTATGCTCTGTACTTAACAGTTGTGTTCCGATAGCTGTCATATCATTTTTTATAGGAGGATTGGTGCCATGAATAAAGGTATGTTGTAAAAACAACAGCAAACACAAACCCATACCACTGAGGGCAGCAGTTGCTGCCATAATTCTCTTTGACCAATGCGGTTGGGAGAATTTCTGATCAATATGACTCGTTAGTAATATGGAAAAGATAATCAACACCACTATACCACCGGCATAAAGCGCCAATTGAACCCCTGCCATAAATTGATAGTCTAACCAAAAATAAAGCCCTGCGGTAGAAATCAATACAAATAATAAAAATACTGCTGCTCTGAGTATTCTACGGCTTGTTACGGTCAATATCGAAAAAACGATAATCATCGCCGCAAACAAATAAAACATGATTTTATATGCTGTCATTCTGCTAAATCTTTTACAAGTGAAGAACCTGGGTTATTTAAAACTTTCGTCAATTTATTTCGGTCAAATACGGCATGTTCAAATTCCTGTGAAAATGCCAATGCGTTAGATGGGCATGACTTTACACATAATCCACAAAAAGTGCACATGCTTAAATGATAGATATGGGTGCCAATAATGCGTTTTGACTTACCTTCTGAAGTAATAATTTTGTCGGAGATTACTTCAATAGACCCGTTAGGACAATTCATTTCACAAATACCACATCCGTTGCATTTATGGAAATTGTTTACATCGTGAGGCATGATGAGTTCGCCTTTGAAACGATCATACATCTTAAGCTTTTTGCGATTCTCGGGATATTTCTGCGTAACAATTTTATCCAATCGAATAAAATATTTACCCGTGATCGTCATACCTTTTAAAAGAGACCAAACTCCTTTAAAAATACCTGCTATATAGTCGAATATACTTTTCATACACTATTTTATATACCATCCCATAAGGACAATTAGAGCTACAACAACAATATTGACAAGATTGATTGGAAGTAAATATTTCCATTCGAGATTCAACAATTGGTCAATACGTAAACGTGGGAAAGTCCATTTAATCCACATCATTAAAAAGATAACAAAAGCCGTTTTACCAAAATACCATACGATCGGTGGAATGAAATCCATAGCATTGTTAAATCCTTCCAAACCCGGAATGTGTAATGGCATCCATCCGCCTAAGAAAACCGTTGCGGCAACAGAAGCTACCAAAAACATATTCATGTATTCGGCTAAGAAGAAAAACGCAAATTTAATCCCTGAATACTCAGTATGGAAACCTGCCGTAAGTTCTGATTCGGCTTCAGCCAAATCGAAAGGTCCGCGGTTGGTTTCTGCTGTACCTGCTGTTACAAATACGAAGAAGGCAAGAATAGCAGGAATATGTCCTTTGATAATCCACCAACCATCTGCTTGACTTTCCACTAAGGTGGAGAGTTGTAGCGTACCACTGTAAATAACAATTACGAGAAGGGATAAGCCTACCGATAATTCGTAACTTACAATTTGAGCTCCACTACGCATAGCACCAATCAGGGAATATTTGTTATTGCTCGACCATCCCGCTATCAATATGCCAACCACACCGACAGACGATACTGCCATGATGTAGAAAATACCGATGTTGAAGTCAATGGCATGCAACCCCATAGCAAACGGAATCGCAGCTATGCCTAAGAATGAAGCGATAATGACGATGAAAGGCGCAATATTGAACAAAAGCTTATCTGCCTTGCGAATCGTAATTAACTCTTTCAATAAAAGTTTAAACAAGTCGGCGATGGTTTGTAGTACACCATACCACCCTACCCTGTTAGGTCCGATGCGGTTTTGCATAAACGCGCATACCTTCCGTTCGGCAAGTACTAAATACAAGCCAATGACGGCATAAAAAATCAAAAACACTACTCCGATAAGCGTCATCTCAGCAAGAAATGCCCATGTGGAGGACAGATGGCTGTATAGATACTGATCTATAGAGTGTGTTAGCGGTGCTAAATCGTATTTTTGGTATCCCATAAAAGTAGTTTATCTGTCAATATCAGGAATTACTAAATCCAAAGAGCCACTGATGGCAACAAGGTCGGCAATTTTATATCCTGCAGTCAATTTGTTCATCACAAAAAGATTGCTGAAGTTCGGAGTGCGCAGTTTCAAACGATAAGGGGTTTTGTTGCCATCGCTGACAATATAAACGCCCAATTCGCCACGAGCGGTTTCAACACGTTGGAAATACTCACCTTCGGGCAATTTGATAACAGGTTTCATTTTCGCTGTATAATCATTGCCATCGGGCATTTTGTCCAAAAGCTTTTCGAGTATCACCATAGATTCCCACATTTCGTCCATACGAGCTTTGTATCTATGGAAGGTATCGCCTTCGGTGTATAAAATTTCTTTAAAGTCAATATAAGGGTAAGCACTGTAGGGCTCCACTTTGCGAATATCGCAAGCAAAACCGGATGCTCTTGCCGATGGTCCCGTGATACCATAACTGATAGCTGTTTCTTTGGACATGATTCCCAAATCTCTCGTTCTGTTTTGGAAAATAACATTGCCTGTCAACAGCGTATCGTATTCAGGAAGTTTCTTACGGAAATATTTGATGAAATCGCGGATGCTTTGTTTGAAATTCGGATGCACATCATGCATCAAACCTCCGGGAACCACAAAACTATGCAACAAACGCGAACCACAAGATTCTTCGAAAATGTCCAAGATTTTCTCACGATCGCGCAATCCGTAGAAAAAGCAGGTCAATCCACCCAAATCCATGCCGAAAGCACACCACCACAATTGATGTGATGCGATACGATTCAACTCTGAGAGGATGCTACGGATGTATTTCACCCGTTCGGGCACTTCAATGTCGAGGGCTTTTTCGACGCACAAACTCACCGCTTCATTATTCATGTGTGCCGAAAGATAATCCAATCGGTCGGTTAAGTGAATAATTTGAGGATACGTAAGGCTTTCGCACATCTTTTCGATGCCGCGGTGGATATATCCGCAATGCGGGATAAGGTACTTTACCGTTTCGCCCTGTAAAGATACCTCAAATCTAAGTACACCATGCGTGGAAGGGTGCTGAGGACCCATGTTGATGATATACTCAGGATTTTCGTCCAATTCAACAATTACTTTTTTTTCTTCTGACATATAGCGATTTTCAGATTTTTTTTATCTATTGTTTTTGGCTGCTCGCCAAATCTATCGTTCAATAATATTAATTTCATCCTTATAATCTTTCCGCAAAGGATAACCCACCCAAGTGTCTTCCAAAAATATTCTGCGCAAATCGGGATGATTGGTAAATTTCACTCCTAACAAATCATACACTTCGCGTTCGTGAAATTCTGCAGTAGCATAAATATCATATAAAGAAGGTACTTCAGGATTTTCGCGTCCGTCGGTTTTCACTTTCAACACAATTGAATGACCATATTCCGACGACGTGATATGATACACCACCGTTAAATATTGGCTCCAATCAACGCCCGAAAGGCAAAACAAATAATCGAATTTCAAATCATTGGTTTCTTTCAAGGAGGTTACAAACGCATGGAGTTTGTTGGCAGGCACAATCACATCGAGATATTGTTTATTGGTCATAAACTCTGCCTCGGGCAATAGCGCTACTATCTTTTCTTTCAGTTGTTCTTGTTCCATTGTTATTGGTTTTTCAAATTTCTTATACAAAATCAGCTAAAGGATCTTTACGTTTCTTAAAGATGGTTTCGGTTTTTATTTTACGTTGCAATTGCATCACACCATATAATAAAGCTTCGGGGCGAGGAGGACAACCGGGGATATAGACATCCACAGGAATCACATGGTCAACACCGCGAACCACCGAATAGGAATTGTAGAAAAACGGACCGCCCGAAACTGCACATGCACCCATGGCTATCACATATTTGGGATCAGCCATTTGATCATACAAACGTTTCAAAACGGGAGCCATTTTGTGAACAATGGTACCAGCCACCACAATAACATCAGCCTGACGCGGACTAGCACGATAAACTTCGATGCCAAAACGCGAAAAATCGTGACGCGATGCACCGGCAGCCATCATTTCGATACCGCAACAAGAGGTGGCAAAGGTGAGGGGCCAAACCGAATTGGCGCGTCCCCAGTTCACAATGTCATCTATCGTGGTGAAAATAATATTTCCACCGCTTTTTTTGAATGTTTCGAGAGTTTCGTTATCCTTAAACTCATCGTATTTTATTCCTTTAATTTTTATTGCCATTTCAAAGCTCCTTTCTTCCATGCATAGATTAAACCCAAACCGAGTACGAAGAAAAATATCAGAATTTCAACAAAAGAGCGCATTCCGTTAGCATTCCTCAAAACTCCATCTGGACCAATGGGATTCATCACGACTGCCCACGGAAACACAAACACAGTTTCAACATCAAATATCAAGTAAATGATAGCAAAGAGATAATACCCTACGTTGAACTGCACCCAAGTGGTTCCTTGGGTTTCAATACCGCACTCGTAAGGCTCTGACTTAACAGGATTGGTTGATTTGGGTGGAATAATCATGGAAAAGCCTACTGCTAAGCCTACCAGTGCGACTGCCACAATAAAAAATAGTACCAGTGATTCGTTATTCATAATTTCATTTTTAAAAGCGCCGCAAAATTATAAAAAAAACCAAACAATCAAATTTTTTATTACTTTTTTTTATTTTTTCTAAACAGCTCTAATCTATACTATTAACAAATCACCAAAAAACAGCCTTACACGGCAAATGCTGCATTCATGCTGCTTTCAGACGTTTTTCAATCTATTTATCAACATCCAAAAAAAAGCAATGCTATTTTTACTAAATTGTATTGATATATGTCAGTCGGACGTCTTTCAGATGCGTGAACATACCCGTAATACGCTCTGTGTGAAGTTTTCGGACCATAAATTCGATGCGACATTCCGTATCGAAATGATGAGCCCGTTGTTCCACATTTTCGTCCTTCAAAATTCGCATCACATCATTCATGTGGGCATAATCGAAAAAAACTTCATACACATCGTTCACCGTCCGCTCGATGATGGTGTTTGCCTCCAAGGCATCTTTGGCAGCCGTTTTATAGGCATTGATGAGTCCACTCACGCCCAACTTGGTGCCGCCATAATAGCGCACCACCACTATCAACACATTGGTGACATCTTTGGATTGAATCTGCCCAAAGATAGGTCTGCCCGCGGTGCCCGAAGGTTCGCCATCATCATTAAAACGGAAAGCAGTTTTATCAAATCCCAAACGAAACGCATAACAATGATGCGTGGCATCGAAATATTTCTTTTTGATAGCCTCCAACGCCTGTTTCATCTCTTGCTCAGAGCTTACAGGCATGGCTATGCCAATAAATTTGCTGGCGCGGTCGCGAAAGATAGCCTCAGAAGGCTTCGCTATGGTGAGATAGGTGTCGGTGAAAAGCATGGGGACAAAAGTAAACATTTTTGATTTGAGATTGGAGATTTTTGATTTGAGATTTACAATTTTATGCTTAGTTGAGAAGTAGCACCAAAGGTAAAAAACCAACCTTCACAGCTAATGTTGACCCTTTGCTGTGGAGTGATTTTATTTACGGTGTTTGCAAGCAAGGCAGAAATAATGATAAAGTAGCTCTATAACATTCTGTAATATTGATCCATAGAAAATACATTCCGATAATTGGAATGGCTTTTTTTATAACAGATGTGACATCAGGTATAACAGATGTGACAACAGGTATAACAGATATGAAAACTGTTATAACAGATATGATAACAGGTATAACAGATGTGATAACAGGTTTAACAGATATGACATCAGGTATAACAGATATGAAAACTGTTATAACAGATGTGACAACAGGTATAACAGATGTGATAATAGGTTTAACAGATATGAAAACTGTTATAACAGATATGATAACAGGTTTAACAGATATGAAAACTGTTATAACAGATATGATAACAGGTATAACAGATATGATAACAGGTATAACAGATATGAAAACTGTTATATCAGATATGATAACAGGTATAACAGATATGATAACAGGTATAACAGATGTGACAACATCTATAGGAGATGTTACAACAACGATATATTCAATTTTCCTCTAAAATAATGGCAGCGATGTTCTGAACGGGATTTTGTTGGAAAAGAGAAATGTTTTTTCGGGGAATTATGATGTAAAAAATTAGTGCTTTTAAAGAATTGTGTAATTTTGTGGAGAAATTCATAACATGTTTCGAATCGAAAAAAAATAGTATTACTATAAATCACACACAGATATGAAAGTCTTTAAAAAAATTCTTGGCATCTCCTTAGTCTTTGCCTTCGGCATGTGTTATGGTCAAACAGACAGTTCGCTCTATTGCAAACAATATGCACAAGCTATTGATTATTTGAGAAAAGAAGCTGTGATTAAATCAACATTTCAGCTTGATGATTATAGATTTCAGGTATCGAATCAATTGGTTTCGGGAGGCATTGACCCTACTTTTTTCGAGCGATTTATGCCTTATGTTTATAAGAAACCCTTTGATTCGATTGATAAAAAATTAATTGATGCTACCTATGGGAAGATAGTGGAGCAGCGTGTGCCAACTGTTTTTACCATAAAATGTTTGCCTTCCGATAATGCTGCTAACTTGAGATTAAATTTCGCCCGTGAAAATGATACTGTGTTTGGGATTACAATTTCTGCGATTAGCAAAAAAAATAAGAAGATGAAGAGTTTGATTAGCCTCGAAATCGGACTCGACTATTTATTTATTTTTAATCAAGAAAACCGTATTGAGTTTGTGTTGAAAAAGGAAATAGTCATTGATTGATTTTTTTATAGAATCTTTCATGCTTCAATGCAGATGTAAATAAAAACTTTATAAATTTTTCATTGTCAATTCAAATTAATGTCGTATGTTTGCAACATTAAACATTAGAACCATGACCAACAATAAATCAAAACGATTCGAAGCTGACCAGCAAGCCATTGCGCTCTTTTGCAAGGTGCTTTCTCACCCTGCCAGAATTGCAATAATTCAGTTGCTTGCCGAAAAAAAGGAGATACGCACGGGCGACATATCCGAATTTTTGCCCATTAGCCGCACCACCGTTTCACAACATCTCAAGGAACTCAAGGAAATGGACATCATCAAGGGTACCATTGATGGGCTAAAAATACATTATTGTCTGAATATGGAAAAGCTCAATGAGATAAAAGAAATTTTCAACAACTTTTTTGATAGTTCCATAAGTTCATATTCCTGCTCTTGCAAATAAATTAATTACTAACCATAAATTAAACTAAACATGAAAAAAAATAATCTGATTATCTGTGCAATCATTATGATTTCGCTCTCGTCGAGCGCAATGGCACACAACAATTCACCCGTATCGGGGAAAAATCTTACTCTTAAAATTGAAACTACGGGGGTGTCTTTCAATGCGGCAACCAATCCTGCAGCCGATTTAGAAAAAGCCAAAAAAGAAGGCAAGTCGGTGTTCTTGGTGATAACTGGCACCGGTGCATTAGGAGTTGATAAAGTAGTAACAGTTGCCAAAGCTGCGAATATAAAAGTTCTCAAATCGGTGGTGGTTCAAATGAACAAAGATGATGCTGCAAACAGTGCTTTGGTGAGCAAATTGGGCGTTTCGGGTGTGCAAGTACCGCTTATCTTGGTGATTTCGCCCAAAGGTGTTGCCGTGGCAGGTTTCAACGCTACGCAAGCTACCACCGAACTACTGGTTCAAGCTATTCCTTCGCCCAAACAAGACGAGGTGTTGTTTGCTATTTCGCAAAAGAAACCTGTGTTTATGGTGGTTTCAAAAAAAGGTTTGACTGACAAAACCACAGTGATGGCTAATTGTACTGCTGCAAGTGCTAAGATTGCAAGCAAACCAACGATAGTTGAATTTGATTTTAGTGACCCAAAGGAAGCTGCTTTTCTGAAACAATTAGGTATTACTGCCCTTACCACCAAAACATTGACCATCGTAATAAATGCTTCGGGGCAAATTTCCGATAGATTCGAAGGTATTGCATTGGAAGCCGCACTGATGGCTTCGGCAACCAAAGTGGTGAAAAGCGGTGGCTGTGCTCCGGGTGCTTGTGGTGGAAAAAGTAGCTGTTCGCCAAGTGCAACCCCTGCCAATTGCGGAACTAAAAAGTAATCTGCTTACAATTCCGCTATGAACATACGTAAGCTTGTTTGGCTCGAATTCAAACAGCATAAGTCGCAATTGATTTCGGGTTTGTTGGCGATAACCTTGGGAATCGCGGTGATAGTGGGCATTCGCTCCATCTCCGTGGTGTCCGAAAAGGCGGTAGCAGTGAATTTGGATAATTTGGGTGCCAACATTTTGGTGTTGCCCCAAGCTTCCAATGTGGATAATTATTACGCTGCCGACATTGATGCTCCCACCATGCCAGAAGAATATGTGGACAGAATTGTTTCGTCGAACCTTGAAGGAGTGGATAATTTGTCGCCCAAACTGACGCGAAGAGTAAAAGTGGGCACCGAAAATGTGGTGCTCACAGGTATTCTGCCCAAGAATGAAATCACCTCCAAACCTATGTGGCAACAGTCGGGTTTGTTGGGCAATGATTTGAAAGCAAGTTGCGCCCCCAGCAATGCAGTGAACCAAAGCAATGGTTATGAGGATGAGAAATTGCAACGCAAGGTAATAGATTCTTTGGGGGCTGATGAATGTTTGCTGGGTTCCACCATTTCGCGTAAATTAAAATTGGTGGACGGCAGCAGTGTCATCATCCTTGGTGAAACATTCAAAGTGAGCAGAGTGCTCAACGAAACAGGCACTGTGGACGACGACCGCATATTTATACATCTGCACAAAGCACAAGAACTCTTGAAGATTCCCAATCAAGTGAGTGCCATAGAAATAATGGGTTGTTGCAATGCCATTTCCGATGGGCTGTTGAGCAAATTGCGCAATGTTTTGCCCGATACACGAATCACCACTATTGGTCAAATCGTAGCAACGCAAATTCAAACCAACAAAATGATGAATAAGGTGTCGCTCATTTTTCTTATCATTATCATCTTTGTTGGTGGCATTTCCATTGGTAATTTTATGTGGGCAAACATCAACGAGCGCCGCAAAGAGATTGGAATGTTACGTATGATAGGTTTTAATAAAGCAACGATTTATCAGATGATATTAGCGAAAGCCTTTGTGCTGGGCATCATCGGAGGCATTATCGGATACATACTTGGCACGGCAGCAGGAGTATGGTTGGGTCCTGAATTGGCAGGGCTTCCCGTGCAGCCGATTCCAAGTCTCATATTGATTTCATTATGTATATCTATAGGTGTATCACTTTTAGGCTCCATTCTTCCGGCATATTTAGCTGGACGAATTGACCCATTCAAAAATATGCAGGAGGTGTAAATGATACTAAAAACAAATAATCTCTGTAAGCAATATCAACATAAAGATGGACTTGTTGATGCCTTGAATCATGTAAGTTTTGAGGTGAACGAAGGCGATTTTGTTACCATCACCGGGGCATCGGGTTCGGGAAAGACTACCTTATTATTATCCTTGGCGGGATTGATTCATGCCACTTCGGGCGAAATACGCATTAAGGATTTTGATGTGGTGAATGCTTCCGACCGTAAACTCTCTGATTTCAGACGGAAACACATCGGCTTTGTGATGCAAAGTTTTGCCTTAATTCCGTATCTTACCGCTATCGAAAATGTGATGCTACCCTTAGCTATATCTAAGTTTAAGAAAGAACAAAAATATCAAAAGGCATTGGCATTGCTCAAATTGGTTGATTTGGAAAACAGGAAGAATCATCTGCCCAGTGAACTCTCTGCCGGACAACAACAGCGCGTAGCAATTGCACGAGCTTTGGTGAATTCTCCTACTTTGATATTAGCCGATGAACCCACAGGGAACTTAGACCCAAGTCTGTCCACAGATATTCTTAATCTGTTGAAAAAAATAAATAAAGAAGAGAAAATTACGATACTTATGGTTACGCATAGCCCTTTGGCAGCGGAATTTGGAAATCGAAAAATCAATCTTCATAATGGTTGTATAAATTAAAAGTGGACACAAAACAAGCTACAACATATTTCAACTCAAAAGGATTCTTTGCGGCAGGATTTTTTAATCTTACGCCCAAAGAATCATTTTTAGAAACCAAAAATAAGGCTATAATCGTGGATGTTCGTGAAGAGGATTTCACCGCTTTCAAATGTTTTGATGTGCCCTCAGTTATTTATTTACCCTATTCACAAATCGAATCGCGGTTCGCGGAATTATCCGTGCATATTCCTTTGATTATAGCTGATTCTGCTGGATTGAGAAGCAAAGAAGCCATGATGTTTCTTGCCAATAACGGTTTTGAGAATATTGCAAATTTAGCAGGTGGCATGGTGGAATGGGAGCGCGATGGTTTGCCTATAGTGTTGGATGCAACCGAAAGGCTTGATGGTTCATGTATGTGTCAATTGAAACCAAGAAATAAATTAAAAAATAAATAGAACTATGAAAATACTAATAATCTGTACAGGCAATACCTGTAGAAGTCAGATGGCAGAAGGATTTATGAAATCTTTCGATGCACAACTTGAAGTGTATTCCGCAGGAACAAAAGCGGAGAAACAGGTGAATCCTTATGCTGTGAAAGCGATGAGTGAGATAGGCATTGACATCAGCAAACACTATCCAAAACAAGTGGATGAGTTCCTAATAATAGATTTCGATTATGTGATTACCGTTTGCGACGGCGCTAAAGAAATCTGTCCGATATTCACAGGTAAAGTGAAGAAACGCCTGCATATAGGATTTGAAGATCCTGCCGATGCAAAAGGGACAGAAAACGAAGTTATGCCAGTGTATAGACGGATACGCGATGAGATAAAAGAGAAGTTTTATGAATTGTATAGTGATACAATTATATAATGATACAATTATATAATGATACAATGGTGAAATGATACAATTATATTAATGATGCAATGATACAATTATATAATGATGCAATGATACAATTATATAATGATGCAATGATATAATGCTATAATTTTACAATGATTTGGATAATGATTAATAAATATTTTATCAGAAAAAAAAGAAAAAATGGAAAAGAAACGAATTGATTTAAAAGACTTAGTACGCAATAAATATGGAGAAATAGCGCAGCAATCGAAGCAACAAAACCAATCGTCGTGTTGTGGAGCGGGGAGCTGTTGCGGCGATGTTGATTACACTATTTTTAGCGATAGTTATGATGCGATTACAGGCTATAATCCCGATGCGGATTTAGGCTTAGGTTGCGGAATTCCCACCGAGTTTGCCAATATCAAGGTGGGCGACCATGTGTTAGACTTGGGTTCGGGTGCAGGAAACGATTGTTTTGTGGCACGTGCCATCGTTGGCGAAACAGGTAGCGTTACGGGTTTGGATTTTACTGATGCCATGCTTGCCAAAGCTATAGAAAACAACAAGAAATTAGGCTTCACGAATGTTACTTTTGTTCAGGGCGACATAGAAGAAATGCCGCTTCAGGACAACAGTTTTGATGTGGTGGTTTCCAATTGCGTGTTGAATCTTGTGCCAGATAAGGACAAAGCATTTGCCGAAATTAATCGGGTGCTGAAACCCAATGGGCACTTTTGTGTATCCGATGTAGTTCTGAAAGGAGAGCTTCCCGAGAAACTTCGTAAAGATGCCGAAATGTATGCCGGTTGTGTGTCGGGAGCCATTGAAATGGATGAATATTTGGGTTTAATTGAGAAGCAAGGATTCAAAAACATTCAAGTTCATAAACAAAAAGAAATCGAAATACCAATAAATATCCTTGAAAATTATCTTACCAAAGAAGAAATTGGCGATATTAAAAGAGGCGAGTTTGGCATTTATAGCATTACAGTATCTGCGGAGAAGTAATTCAAAATGATATAATTATATAATGATATAATGATGCAATGATATAATTAGTAAATTGCAAAATGATTTAATTTTTCAATTCAATCATTATTGAATGATGTGATTTGGTGTATTTATAAACAATTCAAAAAAAAATATTTATGAGAAATGACAGAGAGAATGTGATTGCGAACAAATCTTTTCAATTTGCTTTAACAGTAGTAGCCTTTTGTGAATTGCTTGAGGAAAAAAGAAAATACATAATTGCCCGACAATTATTAAAATCGGGCACTTCAATTGGTGCAAATATTCGCGAAGCGCAAAATGCAGAAAGCAAAGCTGATTTTATTCATAAGCTTAAAATTGCAGCTAAGGAAACAGATGAAACGGAGTATTGGCTTTTGATTTGCAAATTTGCACCTACATATCCTTTTGATGAAAAATTAATGGATGAT
>CAIWVT010000354.1 GCA_903916135.1 uncultured bacterium | reverse complement strand
GGGTTTCCTATCAGAATACTTGCTATCATCCCGACTCCGATTATCATCATAACGTTCACGAGGTCTGTCCGAATCGTTTCGTTCCGTATCTCTTGATTTATAGGGTTTCCTGTCAGAATACTTGCTATCATCCCGACTCCGATTATCATCATAACGTTTCCGTGGTCTATCCGAATCGCTTCGTTCTGCATCCTTTGAATTATAAGGTTTCCAATCAGATGTTTTGCTGTCATCTCGGCTTCCTTTATCGTCATAACGTTTCCGAGGCTTATCCGAATCATCTCGATTCGTACTGCGCGATTTATAAGGTTTTCTATCTAACGATTTGCTGTCATCACGACTCCCTTTATCGTCATAACGTTTCCGAGGCTTATCCGAATCATCTCGATCCGTACTGCGCGATTTATATGGTTTTCTATCGGACGATTTGCTGTCATCACGACTTCCTTTATCGTCATAACGTTTCCGAGGCTTATCCGAATCATCTCGATCCGCACTGCGCGATTTATATGGCTTTCTGTCAGATGATTTAGCATCATCCGCAGCATCCCTATCCGAATACCGCGGTTTTTTATATGCAGACTCATTGCCTGATGGCGCAAACTTATTGTCAGAAGATTTCGTAAACTTTGGTTTGTCCAAACTTTTTCTTTCGGAGGGTTTACGGGTGGAAGTGCGCTTTTCGCTGGTCTTTTTCGGTGCTTTGCCGGAACTTTTCATGATTCAATTTTTCAAAGAGTAGGATAAAACGCATCCTCAATATGATTTATCATTAAAGGATGCGACGGCAAAATTACGGATATTATATCAAACCGAGCCTCTTTTGTGCAATTATTTTTGTCAAGATACACATTTGATGCCCGAATCAAGAATCGTTGCTTCTTTTTTGTAACGGCTTCTTCAGGTTCTCCGAAAACAGTATTGGTTCGCGTTTTCACCTCCACGAAAACAATATATTTGGCTGTTTCGGCAACAATATCTAATTCGTCGCTCCCAAATCGCCAATTGCGATGCAGTATTTTATACCCGTTTTCTGCAAGATAAACCGCTACGGCATCTTCGCCTTGCTTGCCAAGTTCGTTATGTTCTGCCATCTGCTAATACACGAGAACGCTTGCCGCGCGTTGCTTTGCCATGTCCATTGTCTAAAATCCATAAAATTTTATTTGCCATATTATGTGGGTTTTTAAATTTGAATTCAAAGGTACAACATTTCTATTAAAGTTTGATTCTAAAGATGAAATATTAATACCATTACTTTCTATATTTTAATCCAAACTCCGTTTGGTATAACGATTTTTGTATCAATTAAAAACATCCACCCAATGAAACTCCAAGACCGGGCATTAGTACGCCCGAATTCGGAAAATAATGTGTCATCACAGCAAGTCGTAAAAAGAAATTAGAGGTAGTTTCTAATCGAAAGGCAAGACTGGGGTCAATTGAAAAATTAAATGTGTTGTAATCGGCATCATTACGGTGCATATGAAAATGAGAATCACGATTAAAATTATGTATAGTACAGCTCACTCCCATCTCAAACTTCTTTCGCCCTGTGCCTAATGCAAGATTCACTCCTATCGGAATCGTATATTTTGATGCTGCGAAACCCATGCCAAGACGTGCTTGGATGTTTACAATGCCTTTTCTGAATACGGTTCGTTCATAATTGAGGGAATAGATAAATCCATTGCCACCAAACTCAATATAGGCAGCATTCTTCGGTCCATCATTGAGCAGCTTCTTTTTGATGGGTTTGGCAGGGATGCTATCTTTATATTCAAAGGTGTATGACACATTGCTAGGCTTTGGGTTATCGTAAACATCTTCCGAATCCAAATCATCAAGCGAAAACATAATGCCGATATCCAACCCTACCGACCAAGGACGTTCGGTGTTTTGTATGCTTTTAGCAAGGTCAATTCGGTCGACTGTAAAATTAAACAAACGGTATCGAGCCGTGGGCAATATTTCAATATTGATTCTTTTCTTGATGGGAATACTTATACCAGCTCTTGCCACCCCCATGAAACTTGTTCCAAAGCTCACTTGGTCACCACTATTATAATTACTATACCCATTATTGGATGGACCAATACCACTCGTTACATGCACTTTTTCAATGATGAAGTTTCTAAGATTAAAAGAAATTCCCAAAGCACCTTCAAAACGCACTTTGCCCTTTTGCGTTTTATAGCCGACCAAAAAAGGCACCATCCAGTTGACCTCTTTCACATTGCGCTGTTGCGTATAAGTGTATGGAATGTTAATCCCATATTGACCATAATAACTATAATCAAACCAAGTCCGTTCTTCTTCGGGATATTTTCCGCCAAAAACCCCAAGTCCGATACCTCCTTCTAAAAAGAACCCTTTCTTCAGTTTATTAATGAATCGAAACCCCACAGAACCTGAAAACTGAGGGTCAACAGCCATTTTGGTGTGCGAGAAATCAATATCTGTCATTGCCGGAGATAGATAAAAACCCGCAGAACGCAGCAATGTATCCGAAAGCTGAGCTTTCGCAATTCCTAAAAAACAACAGCAAACAAGAACAATAAGAACTTTTTTCATGGTATATGTTTTTATGTCGCACAAAGATAGTGAAAAATTGTCATACTAGTTGTTTATATTTATGATTATATGGAAATATGTTTTTTGTTATACTCTGAACTGTTGTGCTATGTTTGCAACTTCCCACTTGAAATTCGTAACAGGAGTCTATCCCAATGATGTCGGGGTTACCATCCCTCGTGCGGGGGCAAACAGCCTGCCTTTCAATAAACGTGCGATGCCCAGTAATAGTCCTAACCAGCTATTGTCCGAGATTTCCAACTTGGTTAGCGAAGTCTCAAAACTTCAAACTCCCTCAGTCAGCAGTTATATTTTACCGTTTATTTATCACTTCAATAGCTTTTTCCAACACCTCGTCTTTTCCTAATTTAATACCTTCGATGGTTGGTTTAACTTCAACATTTGGAACAATTCCAATCCTTTGGGTTTCTTTGCCATCGGGATAATAAACTCCAATACCTGTCATATACCATTGATAACCTCTTGTCAAAGTAATTAATGAAACATTCCCATCCGCGTCCCATTTCCTCCCTCCAAAAAAAGAGCCTAAACCAGCGTTCAAGCTCCTCCATTTTTCACCCTCATCTTATTTCCATTGGTGTTCATTCTTTCTCAAGTGATGTTCATTAGTTCCCTGTTAATGTTCAAATGTTGAGAGGTAACGTTCAAATGTTGAGAGGTAATGTTCAGATGTTGGAAGTTAACTTCCAAATGTTGAAACATAATGTCCAAAAGTTGACTGTTAGGGTTCAAAAGTTGACTGCTAATGTTTAAACTTTCCCAGTTAATGTCCAAATTTTAGCTTTCAAACTATGTTTGAAATTCTTCAAAATACGCCACAAAACGTCTATATTCCACATATTCACTAAATTACAACGATATTTTCAAAACAAACCCCTTTGCATATCATTAACTTTTCAGTTTTCCCAATTCACCCTGCCAACTCAACCTGTCCCGTACACGCACCTGTCCCGCACATGCAATGTCGGGATTAACCCAATCAACTCAACCTGTCCCGTACACGCAGTGTCGGGATCAACCCAATTGACTCAATCAACTTTAATGTCTTCGTTGTCCATATCAATGACGCCGCCGGAGACGATGAATTTGATAGCGTCGGTGGAGGAGATGTTGAGGGGAGTGATGTTTTCGGCGGGGACGATGTACATGTAGCCTGTGAAGGTGAATGAAAAGGGGATATAGACAGCGATTTTTTTGCCTGAGATGCCGATTTGGTCGAGTTCTTTTGAGGTTACGAATCCCATTTGTTGGATGCCTGTGTCGCGGTTGATGAGGATGAGGACGGGTTCGTTGAATTTTTTCTTTTTGCCGACGAAGGCGCCCAAGAGGTCTTTGATGGAATTGACGATGGTTTTGAGCAGGGGTGCGCGGTTGAGGGTGCGGGTGAAGTAGGCGATGATTGGTCGGGCAATGATGGTGGAGGCGAAGATGCCTGTCAGGGTTATGACTAAAAGGATGATGACGATGCCCAGCCCTGGGATTTGGATGGGGAGGATGTTGTCAACGAATTTGAAGATGACGTAGAGGATGTAGATGGTGATGGATATGGGGGCTAAGATGATGAGTCCCTGGAAGAATGAGTTGAGGATTTTGCGTAAGATTGTTTTTGTGTCCATAAGGTTGTTTTTGCAAAAGTAATGTTTGGATATGAATTACGAAAAATATTTTCGTTTTTTTTATGGAAAAAGGAATATTGTGTATCTTTATAGCGTTGTTTTATTTAAAAAAATTAATAGTATGAGAAAAATTATTTGTTGTGTGCTTATGGTTGGCATGCTGGCAGGAGCGAATGCTCAGGATAAACCAAAGGTGATTAAGTCGAAGATTAAAGATGTGACCGTTTTTTTTAACGGGGCGCAGATTTCGCAGGCAGGGGATGTGATGTTGCCTCCTGGACAAAGTACGGTGATGTTTGAGAATTTGACGCAGTATGTGAATGCGCAGAGTATTCAGATTAAAGGGGAAGGGAATTTTGATATTTTGTCGGTGGTGCATCAGATAAATTATTTGAAGAGTCAGGAGAAGTCGCCCGAGGTGATGCGGATGGAGGATTCACTACAGATTTTGGGAAAGGCGCTGACGATGCAACAGACGTATTTGACGGTTTATACGCAAGAGGAGGTGATGTTATTGGCGAATAAAGCGATAGGGGGCGAGCAAACGGGGGTTAAGATAAGCGAGCTGAAGGAGGCTACGGATTATTTTCGGACACGGCTGATGGATATTAAGACGAATGAGCTGAGTGTGCAGGATAAGATTAATGCGTTGCAGAAGCGTATAGCGACGCTGAATAATCAGTTGGCGACGCTGAATAGTCATGTGGCGGAGCCGACGAGCGAGGTGTTGGTTTCGGTGAATGCCGGGAGCGCGGTGAGCGCGAAGTTGGTGTTAAGTTATTATGTTTCGAATGCGGGGTGGACGCCGACATACGATTTGCGGGCGGTGAACGTGAAGAGTCCGATGGAGTTGGATTTTAGGGCGAATGTGCATCAGAATACGGGGACGGATTGGAATGGGGTGAACCTGACGTTGAGCACGGGGAATCCGATGCAGAATGGGGTGAAGCCGACGCTGAATCCGTGGTATTTGTCGTATATTGTTACCTTTGAATTGGTGAATGGCATCACGACGAAAACACCGATGGCTGCGCCTTCGCAGGCGTATGCAAGCGATAGGAATTATGATGAGGGTGAAAAGACAGAGGAAAAGACGCGGACGATTTCGGATTATACGGTGATGAACGAGAATCAGACGAACATAGAGTATGAAATCAGCATACCTTATACCGTGCCGGCAGATGGGAAGAATTATATGGTGGAGATACAGAAGAATACCTTGGCGGCTACCTACGAGTATTATTGTGCGCCAAAGTTGAATAATGATGTGTTTTTGGTGGCACATGTGTGTGGATGGGATAAGTATAATATAGTTTCGGGGGAAATGAATTTGTTTTTTGAGGGGACTTATGTGGGAAAATCGTATATAGATACGCGGGTTACGACAGATACGTTGGATTTGTCGTTGGGAGTGGATAAGAGTATCTCGGTGAAACGGGAGAAGATTCAGGATTTGACGAGCGTGAAGCTGATAGGCACGAACAAAAAGGAGACGTTTAGCTATACGATAAATGTGAGGAATAAGAAGTCGGCAGGGATAGATATCATGATAGAAGACCAAATTCCATTGACGACGGATAAGGATATAGAGATTGAAGCGTTGGAGACATCAGGGGCGAATTATGATAAGGAAACGGGGAAATTGGCGTGGAGGTTTCAGTTGAAGGCAGCAGAGAGTAAAGCGCTGAAGATGGGGTTTTCGGTGAAGTATCCGAAGGATAGGAGGATTAATTTATAATAGATGAAAGGGTGGAAGTTGTGCTTCCACCCTTTTTGTTTATTAGATTATTTATTCAAATCCTTTACGGCAGTTTTGTAATCATTGGTGAAGCCATAATGGGCAGTAAATATACAGGTGGCATTGGGAAGGGAGGTGACTTTTGACATGGATTTTTGGGCGGTTGGGTTGTCAACGGTGAAAAACGAGTTGGGTTTGTCGAGTTTGCCGTCTTTGAGGCTCATGGCATCGCCGACAAAGAGATAGGTGTCGTTGATGAGATAACACATAGAGCCTGAAGTATGCCCTTCGGTGAGGATGCCTTGAATTTTGGTGTGGTTGATTTGGAGTGTTTGTTGGTCATTGAGGGTAATATAGTCTTTGGTTTTGATGTCGTTGCCAAACCAAAGGAACTTGGATTTGTCGCCGTTCATCATGTGGACTTCTTCTTTGGCAAGATAGATTTTAGCATTCTTAAAGAGTTTGAGTGCGGCAACGTGGTCAGCATCGGAATGCGTTAGAAAGACGGCGGTGACGAAATCGGGATTGATGGCGAGTTTTGCCAACTCAGAAGTAATAACTTGGATGTCGTTGCCGGCATCAATGGCGATGTATTGATTGCTGTCTTTTACGAGAAACATGTTTACAAAACTATCTTTGATGGCAAAGATATTGGTTACAACTTCTTTGTTTTCAATTACATTCATTTCTTTAAGTTGTGATCTGATTTTTAAATAAAATCCTCCTGCTACCAAGAGAATCAACACGATAAAAATGCCAAATCCGTAGAGGATTCTTTTTAAGATTTTTTTCTTTTTCATAATGTGTGTTTTTAAAAGGTGAATACTAAATTACTTATCTTTGAACGATTCTTTGTGTTGCAAATTGTAAAGCAATGTAAGGCATTTATTATTCTTCGAGGAGCTTCACAATATCGTTGTAAATTACTTCGCCTGAGCTGGGGCGATTGGCTTCGAACACAACGATTTTGCCTGTTTTGTCCATCAGCATATAGCGGGGGATACTATTGATTTGGAAAAAGCGGGCGATTTCAGAGTTCCAATTGCCGGGGGAGATGCCGAGTTTGCCTTCCATGCCGATTTCTTTTACGGCAGCTTTCCAAGCGTCTTCGGTTGCGTCAATGGAAATATATAGAAACACTAAATTCTTCAACTGTTTTGGGCTAAACATTTCGTGCAACTGTTTGGAGTAGGGCATTTCGCGACGGCAGGGACTGCACCAACTTGCCCAAAAGTCGATGTAAACCACCTTGCCTTTGAAGTCGTCCATGGCGAAAGTTTTGCCGTCTAAGTCTTTCAATTTGGGGTATTCGGAAGCGGAAGAAACGGATTGTCCGCCTATGGGTTGGGGATTCGCCACGGATTTATCTGCCACTTCTTTCATGGCGATACGTGTTTCGCATTTCTTCTTTAAGAGTTTTGTGTAAACGTCATCGCCTTCGCGCTCTTTGAGTAAACCGTAGATGTGTTTGACGGTGTAAGGAGAAACTTTGTTGCAGTCGGAGCTTAAGAAATCAGCCATGTACCACATCAGGGAGGCTTTGGTGAGGTTTTGAATGGCGGTTTGTATCTTACTCTCCATAGACACGCTAAAGTCTTTGAACTTGTTGAAGCCATTGGTCTTCGAGGTGAAATATACCACATAATAATAAAGGAAATCGCGATAGACATCGCTTTCTAAGGCTTCATCCTTTGATAATTTGGCATCAATATCGGTCAGCATAAGTTCGGGAAGAGGTTTCACGGTGAGTATTTGAGCAGACTGGTTGGCGTAAATGATGGGATAGGACAAGAGCGAGGCAAAATAGGCGTAGCGGATGTTGTTCTCGATATATGTTTTGAATTGAGCGCTCAGCTTGTCTTTGTCTTTATAGGCATTGTAGTAGTTGAGTTGCTTCTTGTGGGCGTTATAGAGACTGATTTCGAACTTATCTACTGAGATATTCAAGATGCTTAGTTTGATTGTTTCTTTGTCGAAGTCGGCGTGGAATTCGGTATAGAAATCTTTTAGGAAAAGATTCTCCAGCGCGGTGTTTTCACCGTAGGTTATAGACTTATAAAGGGAATCGGTGCCTAAGGTCAATTGCAAATTCGTGCCGGCTTCCAAATACAAGGTTACGGTTTGGTGCATATAATTGAATTGGGCGAACATCGGGTGTTCCAAAGGGATAGAGAAATCGCATTGATTCTCTTTGATGATGCCCTGATAAAAGGGTTCAAATTCATCAATATAATAGCGTTGCACTTTTATGGAACAAGAATCTGAGGCAGCTTTGGTAAATCGGACGGAAACCGTAGCCGTATTTTGTGCTACCACAAAGAGAGGGAAGAGCATAAAAACAAATACAAATTTTTTCATAGCAAAGGATAATAAAGTATAATCTGCAAAGTTACGAAATTCTCATTATTGAGAAACATAACAAAAACATTTCGGGTAAATATTATTTTAATGTGTCGGCATAATAATATCTATGCAAAAACAAAAAGAAATGTCAGCTAAAGATTTAGATGCAGAACTATAAAAATTGATAGCTCCGAAATAGCTAACTAACAATTCCTTCTTAATGCATTATTTCAGAATCATAAATTCAGAATACAAGAATTAACAAAATTAACCAGTGGATAATTTATCAACTTATCAAGTATGAATTCTGAATTGCTTTGTATGAAACTCTACTTGCCGAGTATTAGATTCAACTTGCAAGGTATGAAACTCAACTCGACGAGTATGAGACTCAACTCGACCAGTATGACATTCAACTCAACCTGTATGACATTCAACTCGACAAGTATGACATTCAACTCGACAAGTATGACATTCAACTCAACCAGCATGACATTCAACTCGACGAATATAAGATACGATTTGCCGAGTATGAGACTCAACTTGGCAAGTTGAGTCTCATATTTGGCAAGTTGAGTCTACAACTTGCCGAGTTGAAGACTCCATTACCCAAGTCGGTTCTAATTCGGCTTCTATCTATATAATCAATGTATTATATCTTTAGATGCACTACTATTTTATTTCACGAAAAGGATGTTGTGAACTCACCATTCAAAGGCATCATCGTTCATCCATTTGCCTTGGATTTTCATTATTTGTTCGATGATGTCGCGCACACAACCGTGTCCGCCTTTGTAATGAGAAATATAGTTGGCTATGGCTTTGATTTCTTCGGCGGCATCCAAAGGACAAGCGGACAAACCGGCAAGTTTCATCACCTGATAATCAGGGATGTCGTCGCCCATATAGAGCACTTGGTCGAGCGAGACGTTTTTTTGTTTCACGTAAGTCTGAAAGGTCTCCATTTTGTTTCCAATGTTGATAAACACGTCCGAAATGCCAATACTTTCGCAACGTTTCACTATAGAATAGGAAGTTCCGCCGCTGATGATTGCTACATTATAACCTTTTTTCAATGCCAAATGAAGCGCGTATCCATCACGCACGTGACCGACTCGCAACTGGTCGCCATTTTCGGTTGTCAGCACAGAGCCGTCAGTCAGAACGCCGTCGTAATCGAATATCAGGGTGGTGATATGTTGTAGAAGTTCTTTATAGTTTTTTATTTTCATGCTTCAATTGCTGAATGTTTTCGGTCATTAGGGTGTAGATTTCTTTATAGGCAGGATTGGATTTCAACAGATTTAGGTGGGCTTCAATCACGGGAATATCTTCCCGCATGGCAGGTCCTGTCTGTAGCAGACGGGGTGAATTATGTTGAGCTTTTGTTGCTGTTTCCAGCATGAGGGGGCGTAACAAATCGAAAGAGATGTTGTTTTGGGATAAGATTTCTTCTGCGATGATATAATTCATGTTGGTGAAGTTGCAGGCAAACACGGCAGCAAGATGCACTATTTTGCGGTCGGAAGAATTCAAGAACTGTACTTTATTCGAAAGCAAATGTGCCAAGATTTCCAAGGCTTTTTGATTCTCATCCGTATTGGCTTCAATGCAAAGGGGAATGTTTTCAAAATCCATGACTGTTGTTGCAGAGAAGTTCATCAAGGGATAAAAAACACCATAATCGCTTACGATATCTGCAAAAACTGATACGTCAATAGAGCCGGACGTATGTGCGAAAAGCCCTTTGCAATCGGATAATTCAGCAACTACTTGATGAATTGCCGCGTCGGAAACTGCGATGAGATATAAATCGGCAATCCAAGGAATTTCTTTGAGTTGATTGGTGGATGGAGCGTTGACTTTTTGGGCGAGCTGCCGAGCGTGCGCTTCGTTGCGGCTATAAATGCAGGAGATGTTGATGCCAATTTTGTGAAAAGCGATGGCAAGGTTTGTTGCCAAATTCCCAGAGCCAATGAGGACAATGTTTTTTAGTTCCATGCAAGCACTAAATCAATACAAAATGTCGAACGTAGTGGTATCGAAAGCGAAGCAATAATGCGTTGTCGTATAGAGTACGGTGCTACCGCTCTTGGTAACATTGTAGCTTAATGTAACATTTTGGTTGCCGTAGGTTTTGCAAATAATGGTGTCAGCATAGAACTTGCCATGTCCTTGAAAGGTGGTGTTGTTGCAACATTCGTAGCACCCAACCCATCCCGCGGTGAATCCGTAAGCGATATGGTCGTTGGAATCCACAGGAGTAAAATTTCTAATGCGCATATTGATGAAACATTCAGGATACAAATTATAAACAGGTGCAAAAGTTGTCCCTGCGACAATATCCGAAGTGTTCAACTCGAGGCTATATCCAAAATACTGATTCTTCGCAATGGTGATTTGATAGCCTGCTACTTTTGATTCTTGAAACTGAAAGATAAAAACTCCTGAAGCGTCGGTGGTAGTGGTGGCAATATCTTCATATCCCGAACTAAATATCCCACCCGAACTGAGTTTGCTCGCTGCTATGGTAACATTTGCCCCAGCCACATATTCTTTTGAGTTGGGGTCATAGAGTTTTCCTTCAATATGTATGGCATTTTTATTATCCTTATTGCAAGCTGTAAACAAGAATAAGACAGCTATTATCAGTGTTCCGATGCGGCTTATATGAGAATTCATGCGTTATCAAATTCGTTACGGAAATATGAATTAATAGGTGAATTATTGCAATCGTATCCAAAAATAGTAGGATAAACTTCTTCGAATTTACGAAGTCAATTTATCAATACATTCAACAATTTTCTCCAGTGCTTGATCTTTGATTGTATAGTATGTGTTTTTGCCATTCCTACGAGATTCTAAAATACCAAACTCTTTCAGCATGTTCAGATGATTTGAGGCTGCTGCTTGGTCCAATTTCAATTTCGTATAAATTTCAGTTACTGTCAACTGACCTTCAATTTCTAACAATTGAATTATCGCAAATCTCTTTGGATGCCTAATAACTTGTAAGCTACTTGTTGCAGCTTTTAGTTTCTTTACATTAATGTTTTCGCTTGTAATCATGATTTTAAGTTTTGTTTCTACAAAGATATATAAATTTTTAAACACCCGTACATAAACAATAAAATGTTTTTTTGTACGATAGTTTCATAAAGCACGATTATTTACAAATAGTCATCTTTTTAGCAATGTGCGTGCCGCTTGTTGATAAAATATAAAAATACGTACCATTAGTAAATCTCGAAACATCCACAATGCTTTGATGTATGCCTTGCGATTTTTCAATCATATCGTTAAAATAAACTCTTTTTCCGTTCATGTCAATAATTTCCAGACTAACCGCCGCCTGTGGACTCGAAAGTTCATAACGTATTGTACATGCCCCTATGCTTGGATTCGGATAAGACTGACTTAGTTTTACCCCCGAAATAAACTCACCATTCTCTACGGTCCCAACAGTATTGTCTATGATAGGCAACACCATCGCATCAATATTTAGTGTGCTACTATCCCATTGTGCACCTTGCAGCGTGTACCATTTGTTGTTGCTACTCCATTGCTCCCACACAAGTTCCAAATTCCCCCCTTGCCCTTGCTTAGTGCTGACCAGAGCAATAGAATCGCCATTAATTGCGCTCATGTCGAAACCGATACAATAGTTAGAACTTACTAATACAGGGAAGGGAAACATCACTACGTAGGCTGCACTTAAATTCGATGAAGTATCAATATGCGTGATAGTATCGGTCAATGAAACAAAACATGTTCCTGGGCAGGGCTGATTAGTGGTGTCGTGGGTCGTGCCGGTGCTGTCGTTCATATCCCAAATAGAGAATTTTACTAAACCCGAAGAATGTACCCTTTTGTAACCAAACCAATAGATGGCTCCTTCTATTTTATACGAATACGTAACTTTAAATTCCTCGCATTTACATTTATCGTTCCATCCGTTCGTGCCCAACACATAGCCGCCTATGTCCGCAGGAATCAAAACCCCCTGCATTGTATCCTGATAATTGCCCGGGTGCAGCGTGTCGTTAGGAGTTTTTACATTCGGGTGGTTGGCATGCATCGGCATAAAAAAAGGTGAACCAGTGTTGCGTTGCGCAGACACTGAGAATCCTACAATAATTAGCAATCCTATGACAAGAAATCTGAAAGTTGTATGCTTTGTTTTCATTATGGTGCAAATATACGAATAATTTATAAGTAAGTTGTTGTTTGGCAAAACTTTTTTTTACTAACGTAAAATAAAACGATGAAGTATTTAGGCTGCAAAATTAGTTATGACTAATGATACACAAAAAGATTTTCTCATACCAATACTCAAAGAAATTGACAAAACCGATGTAAGTTTTGTTCAGTAACTGTTGTAACACATAACCTTATTCCCTTTATTTTTTTCCCCTTAAGTAGAAAAGAAAAACGAATCTTCGTGTCTTCGTCCTGTCCCGTACCAGACCTGTCCCGTACCGGAGGTCGGGAGGTCGGGAGTCTTTGTGTCTTTCCAAGTGGACTCAAGGTTGAAAAACAAGGTTTTCTTCTTTTTCACGTAACATCAGTCAGTAATAAAGAAATCAGAACTAATGCCGTCGGCAAACAAGCGCCCTTCATCTGTTAGGCAAATCGAAACGGGAGTTATGGTCAAAAGTTGCGAATTACTATATTTTTGAAGAATCCTTTCAAAATAATCAACATATTTCCCCGAGAAATTATGCCGAAGACTCATAAGATTAACGCCCGTATTGGTTCGGAGGGAAGTCATCACAAACTCATTATATTTTTGCATCGGTGATAATTGCTCAATTTCGAACGAAACAGTATTGTTACTTAAACTTTCAACATATTGCGCCAAATTTGAACAATTCCACTGACGCGAAATTTGATTATAGGAATGTGCAGAAGGTCCCACACCCAAATAAGGAACTCCCTCCCAATAAGATGTATTATGTTTAGATTGATGAGATGGCAAGCAAAAGTTCGATATTTCGTACTGGATATAATTATTATCCTTCATAAATTGCATTAAATACCTAAATTGATTGCTCGTGTCGGTTTCAGAAACCCCCATAAGTTTTTGTTTGTTAATCAACACCTCTAAATTCGTCTTAGGTTCCACAGTCAGTGCGTAAGCAGAGATATGCGCGACTTCCAATTCAATCGCTTTATTCAAATTTTGTTTCCAATTGCTCATGGAGAGGGTAGGAATTCCGTAAATCAAATCAATACTTAAATCAGTAAATCCTGCGTCTTGCAATGTTTTTATAGCATATTCCCCTTGCGCTGCAGTATGAATACGATTAAGATAATTCAAATCTGCTGCATGAAAACTTTGAATACCAATACTTATGCGATTTATGCCTGTTGTGCGCAAGTCTTTTACTTTAGCCGCAGTAATATCATCGGGATTTACCTCCAATGTTATTTCCATTGCCAAATTCACTTCATAATTATTATAAATGGTGTCCAGCAACCGATTGATCTCGTCCATAGTCAGTAAAGAAGGAGTTCCTCCTCCAAAATAAATGGTGTTCACATCCCCGTGAAGATAGCTTTTTTGCAGGTATAATTCCTTTTGCAAAGCAGCAATTATTTCACTGCGATATTTGTCAGATGGTGTAGAATAGAAATTGCAATAATGGCATTTCTTTTTACAAAAAGGTATATGTATATAAATTCCGGACATAGTATTGTTTCAAAAATTGAATCCTATTCAAATTGTATAGAACTATCTGTTTAAATAATTTTGCAAATATCTGAAAATTTTATCACAAATACATATATGGCTCCACTGCGAAAAGTCAAAAAGTATAAAATCCTTCAATTCTTTATTTAAATAAAATTACATAATCCATGTTATTTTTTCAAAAACACATATCAGTCATAGTAAGCCTTGCCTTACAACGACCATTTCATAGAATGATATTTCTATTTTCATAGAATGATATTTCTATTTTCATAGAATGATGTATCTATTTTCATAGAATGATGTATTTATTTTCATAGAATGATATTTCTATTTTCATAGAATGAT
>CAIWVT010000353.1 GCA_903916135.1 uncultured bacterium | reverse complement strand
TTTTTGATTTTTCGGGAAAATAAAACCTTTTTGCGCCCAAAACACGTATTTCATTAAGCAGTATCAAAAGGTTTATCTTATGGTGTCAAACATTATCGGACTCACGAAAATATTTTTTCATGCTTTTTATAGCAAATTCTAAAAGAAGTAACACAATTTTTTTACTGCCAAATTTTTGCGAGGATCGATTTTAAAAGTGTGCCGTATATAAAACGATGAGGCACACCTTAAAAAAGTCCAGAAAAAAATTTGTTAGTAAAAAATTGTAAAAAAGTATCATTCTTGACAAATTCAAACAATTCAAACAAAATGCTATATAGATCTTTTTTACCGTAAAAAATCAGGTTTTAATTAACTTATTTTTCATTGGAGTTTGTTTTTTCTTATAAATTATAATGGTTTACGAATTACTATTAATGACAATAAATGACCATTAATGACAACAAATGACCATTAATGACAACAAATGACTATCCAAGAACCACCCGAATAGCCAATTCGCCCAATTGTTGTTGCGATATTTCGGAAGGGGAATCTATCATCACGTCGCGTCCCGAATTGTTTTTTGGGAAGGCGATATAGTCGCGTATGGAGTCGGACCCGCCAAACACGGCGCAAAACCGGTCGAAACCGAAGGCGATACCGCCATGAGGGGGCGCGCCATATTCGAAAGCATTCATCAAAAATCCAAATTGATTTTGGGCATCTTCGTCGGTGAAGCCCAATATTTCGAACATTTTCTTCTGCAATTCTTTGTTGTGGATGCGGATAGAACCCCCGCCAATTTCAACGCCGTTGATCACCAAATCGTAGGCATTGGCTTTAATGGCTATCGGATTGGTGTCCAACAAAGGGATGTCTTCGGGTTTGGGTGCGGTGAAGGGATGATGTTTGGCATAAAAACGCTGACTGTCTTCGTCCCATTCTAAGAGCGGGAAATCAATCACCCACAAAGGTTTGTAGTCGTCGTTGAGGCGCAAACCCAAACGGTTGCCCATCTCCAAGCGCAGTTCGCACAAAGCTTTGCGCGTTTTTTCGGCATTGCCTGCCAACAGCAACATCAAATCATTTACGTGAGCTCCCATAGCGTGTGCGATAGCAACGAAATCATGGTCGGTGTAGAATTTACTCACGGAAGAAGTGAAAGTGCCGTCTTCGTTATATTTCACATAGACCATGCCGTTGGCGCCCACTTGCGGTTTGCGCACAAAGTTGGTCAACTCATCCAATTGTTTGCGGGTGTAAGTGGCGCAATCTTTCACGCAAATGCCCACCACAAGCTCGGCATCGTCAAACACTTTGAAATCTTTGCCTTTCACCAAGGCGTTCAACTCCACAAACTCCATCCCAAAACGTATATCGGGTTTGTCCGAACCATAGCGCGTCATGGCTTCGTCGTAAGACATGCGCGGAAAATCATGAATGTCTATGTTTTTTATTTTTTTAAACAGATGTTTGGCAAGCCCTTCGAAGGTGTCCAAAATATCATCGCGTGTCACGAACGACATTTCGCAATCAATCTGAGTGAATTCGGGTTGACGGTCGGCACGCAAATCTTCATCGCGAAAGCAACGCACTATCTGAAAATAGCGGTCATAACCTGCCACCATCAACAGTTGTTTGAAGGTTTGGGGCGATTGTGGCAAGGCGTAAAATTGCCCGGGATTCATGCGCGAAGGCACCACAAAGTCGCGAGCACCTTCGGGGGTTGATTTGATGAGATAAGGCGTCTCAACTTCCAAAAACTGTTGGTCGCTCAAATAGTTTCGTGTTTCTACCGACATTTTATGGCGCAACTCGAGGTTGGTTTTGTTGATATTCCGACGCAAATCCAAGTAGCGATATTTCATGCGCAATTCGTCGCCGCCGTCGGTGTTGTCTTCTATGGTGAAAGGAGGCGTTTTCGAAACGTTGAGCACGGTGAATTTGTCCACAGTGATTTCTATTTCGCCTGTGGGCATCTTGAGGTTTTTGTTGCTTCTTTCCGTAACATGACCTACGATGCTCACCACATATTCCCGCCCCAATTGACGTGCTTTCTGGCACAAAGTGGGGTTCACTTCCATATTAAATACCAATTGGGTGATGCCATAACGGTCGCGCAAATCAATAAAGGTCATACCGCCCAAATCGCGCGAACGCTGAACCCAACCGCTTAAAGTAACTTTTTTTCCTGCATCAGCGATTTTCAATTCGCCACAAGTGTGTGTTCGTAACATAAGAATATTTTTGCTGCAAAATTAATCATAATTCGCGAAAAATGGGGAAATAGTTCATTAGTTGAATGGATGAATGGTTAAATTGTTAAATTGCTATATTGTTGAATTGTTCGATTGTTGGATTGTTGGATT
>CAIWVT010000352.1 GCA_903916135.1 uncultured bacterium | reverse complement strand
GAACCAAGAATGTGATCCCAGAAGTATTTAAAGTTCTTCCCAATGTACTATTAATAGCATCATTCATATTGGTTTTCATATCACGTTTGGGATAGAGTGTCATGTATTCACGAATTCTATCGAAAATAATTACGGAATCCATGATTGAGTATCCTATAATGGTTAGAATAGCTGCAATAAAATGCTGGTCAATATCAAGGCTGAATGGTAAAATTCCATATAAGAGCGAGAATATTGAAATGGTAATGAACGTGTCATGTATAAGCGATCCAACAGCTCCTAAACCCCATTGCCATCTCTTAAAACGAATAGCAATATAAATGAATATTATTAATAAAGAAAAGAATACCGCTAAATACGCACTTTTCAACAAGCTGTATGCTATAGTCGGTTCCACTTTCTGAGAACTTAAACGACCTAGGGCTTTCTTATCGGCATGAGACATAAAATCCTCGACGGAAAGCTTATTCTTATAGTACGTGTTTAGTCCTTCATATAATTTCGCTTCCACCATGGAATCTGCCCTAGCTGTTTTTTCGCTTAGCATGTATGAAGTAGTGATTTTGACCTGATCGTTAGGTCCAAACGTTTTTACTTCCGGTTTCTGACCATCGAAAACTTTTGCAAGCGACAATCGAATATCTTCTGTTTTCACATCCTGATCAAAGCGAACAACAAAACTTCTTCCACCAAGGAAATCAATACCATAACTTAAACCTCTAAAAGATAAAGAAGCAATACCTGCAACTACAAGAGCTAATGAAAGTATGTAATAGTATTTTCTCACACCAATAAAGTTAATATTTACTTTTGTTAAAAAGCTTTTAGTAAATTTATTCCATACATTAATAGTAAAGTTTTTAGCCATCATCCATTCAAAAATCAAACGAGTAATAAAGATAGAACAGAATAAAGAACTAATGATACCAATAATTAAGGTAGTAGCAAACCCTTGAATAGGTCCAGAACCAAAAATATATAGAACAATACCAGTAAGCAAGGTGGTTACATTACTATCAATAATTGACGAATAGGCATGTTTATAACCATCATGTATTGCCAGTCGAATACCCTTTCCCGTTCGAATTTCTTCTCGAATACGCTCATAGATAATAACATTTTTATCAACGTCCATCCCGATAGTCAACACAATACCGGCAATACCAGGTAAAGTTAAAACCGCTCCCAAGGAAGCTAATATACCAAAGACGAAAAACATATTTGTGAATAAGGCAATATCGGCAACAATACCCGCTCTGTTGTAGTAGAACGCCATATATAATAAGGTAACAATAAATGCAATTACCATTGACCAAAGACCAGCATTAATAGCTTCTTTACCCAAAGTAGGACCTACAACAGCTTCTTCAACAATACGAGCAGGTGCCGGAAGTTTACCGGCTTTTAATATATTGGCTAAATCTTTTGCTTCTTCAAGTGTGAAGTTTCCTGTGATGGAGGAAGATCCATTCGGAATCTCACCTTGCACTGTCGGAAATGAATATACATAATCATCTAAAACAATAGCTACCGATTTGCCAATATTGTTTGCTGTCAAATTTTTCCAGATACTTGCACCTTCAGAATTCATTCTCATGGTGATTTCGTTACCTTGATTTTGAGCTATATCCTGACGAGCATCTACGATAACATCACCACTTAAAGAAGATGTGCCATCACGTGTTGTTTTTAGAGCAAGAAGTTGTAACGTTGTTCCTTTTTTGTCAGCATCAACAGCTTTTATGGTCCACATCAAACGTAATTCCCGAGGAAACAATTGTTGAATTAACGGATTGCGTAACATTACGCCAACTTTAGCGGTATCAAAAACTTGGCAAAAACCTACAACGGGTCCTTTGTTTGGGAAATAATTTCCTTTTTCATCTTGACTTAAAGCGGGCTGTAGATAAGCAAGTAAAGGATGATCTTTTGCATATTCTTCAAATGATTGTTTTGCATTTTTGTCTTTACCTTTTGCAGTATCTTTTGAAGTTTTATTAGCAAGGGTTTCTTTCTTTGTTGTATCTTGCTTTTCAACTTTTCCATCTGCTGTTTCGCTAGTTGTGGCTGTTGAATCCACTTTCTTAGCGGTGTCGCCTGTAGCAATAATGGTTTTTAACCTTTTGTCGGCTTCATCAATATAAGAATATACATCTTTATATTCATAGGTTTCCCAGAATTCTAATTTTGCGGTTCCTTGAATAAGTTTACGTACACGTTCGGGGTCTTTAACACCGGGTAACTCAATTAAGATTCTTCCACTGGTTCCGAACTTTTGTATGTTTGGCTGCGTTACACCAAAACGGTCAATACGAGTGCGAAGTATATTAAATGTACGGTCAACAGCATCATTGGTTTCTGTGCGGATGGCAGAAATCACTTCGTCATCAGTCGTATTAAAGTTGACTTTATCTTTTAAGCCTACAATAAAAAATGACGCAAGCTTAGCATTCGATTTATTGTTTGCTTTAAATGATTCGCCAAAAAGTGTCACGAAATCTCTATCGCTACTTTCATGCATTTTTCGTGCATCATCAAGAACTTTATTAAAAAATGGATCTTTGGTGTTCTGAGCCAATGCTTTTATAATATCAGGAACAGAAACTTCCATCGTTACGTTCATACCACCTTTAAGGTCAAGACCAAGATTGATTTCGCGTTCTCTACATTCTTTGAATGTATATTTACGAATCCAAGCGAAATTGTAAATCACTTCGCTGGACATAGAATCGAGATAAAAATTCTCTTTACTGTTTAATACTGAATCCAAATAATAGCGTTCCATGTCTGGACTACCTTTGGAAAGTTTTTTGGCAATAATTTCTGCACCACTATTCTTTGCATATATTTTGGCATCTTTTTCAACCATGCGGGTGCATAAAGTGAATGAAAGCTGAAACACACACACAAGTGCAATTAGAATCGCTAAAAATTTGAAAACTCCTTTATTTTGCATATCTTACAACGTTTTTATAATGTTCTTTTTTATTTGAACGTGCAAAGATAGAATTTCCTTTGATACCAACCAATATTTTATGTAAACTTTCTTAAAAAAATATATTTAGAGCCTTCAAATTTTTTTATTCTTTTTATTTTACTACCTTTGCAGTATCAATGTTTTTAGCAATTTATCAACCCATTTTTTCCCATGAAAATTAATTTTATTTTTTTTATTATTTTTTTGCTGATTTTTGAAAAAATCTCATTTTCGCAGACAATTTACGATTATGGCTTCAAAAAAACGAACAACATTTCGGTGAGCGATTCTTCCGGGAAAATTTTACGACATGCATGGGTCGGGGGACTAAATTCATGTCAATTTTCGGAAATTGATTTGAATTTTGATGGCATAAACGATCTTTTCGTTTTTGATAAAACAGGAAACAAATCTTTGACTTTTGTAAATAATGGGATTTCGGATAGTGTAGATTATACGTATAACTATTATTATCAAAAATACTTTCCGGATTTTAATGGATGGGCACATCTATTGGATTATAACAAAGATCATAAAAACGACATCTTTACTTATACTAATGCAGGAATAAAAGTTTATAAAAACACTTCCACTACTTCGCTAAAGTTTCAACTTTTATATCCCATTCTAAATTCCAATATGGGAAGCAGCATTTCAAACATCGCTGTTACCCCTGATGATTATCCTGTTTTTTACGATATTGACCGAGACGGCGACATTGATGTGGCGACTTTTTTCGGATTAGGCTCTTTTGTGGAGATGCATAATAATCTTTCGCAAGAGCTTTATGGCAATTCCGATACCTTATTATTAAAGCTGCGCTATCATTGTTGGGGCGATTTCTCTGAAAACTCCATCAACAACCAATTGACGCTGAATATCACTTGTCCTTGGCGTTGCAGTGAAATAAATAGTGGGAAAGCTACACGCCATACAGGTTCTACTTTACTTGCTGGGGATTTTAATGGCGATAACCTGACAGATTTGGTTGTGGGCGACATTGATTACTTCAATATGGTCAAACTCACTAATGGCAACACTAACGACTCGGTGCACATGATAGCCATGGATACTTTGTTCCCGACGGCTGCGCATCCTGTCAAGTTTAATTCTTTTCCGGTGGCGAGTTATCTTGATATCAATAATGACAACAAAAAAGATTTATTTGTTTCGCCCTTCACATCCAACATGACTTTATCCGAAAGTTATAATAGTATATGGTATTACAAAAATATTGGCGACACGGTGACTCCCAACTTTGATTTTGTGAAACCCAATTTTTTGCAAGATGACATGATTGAATTCGGAACAGGGGCTTATCCTGTGATATATGACTTCAACAGCGATGGGTTGCCGGATATTATGGTGGGGAATTATGGTTATTTGGACACATCCTATTATGAGTTTGGTTATTTGAAATCGAATTTCAGAAGTCAGATTGCGGTTTTGCAAAATACAGGGACTGCCACGAATCCATCTTTTCATATTGCAACGCGAGATTATGCTAACCTTTCGCAACTTCATCTCATGGGACTCTACCCTACTTTTGGAGATATGGACCACGATGGTGATGTGGATATGATTTGCGGACAATCGAACGGCAGTTTGATTTATTTCGAGAACTTGGCAGGTGCTGGAAATATACCTATATATAATAGTCCTGTTTTTAATTATAAAGGAATAGATGTGGGCGACTATAGTGCGCCGCAACTTTTTGACTTGAATGGCGATAATCTTCTCGACTTGGCAATCGGCAAAAAGAATGGTTATATCAGCTATTATCAAAATATCGGAACGCAAACAAATCCTGCTTTTCAAAAGATAACAGATTCTCTTGGGAAGGTTTTTGTGGTGGATCCTTCCGTTTCTTATACAGGATATAGCACGCCGTGTTTCTTTAAGGATGCAGGAAACACAAAACTCTTCGTTGGTTCCGACTTAGGACGCATCTATTATTATAAAAATATAGATGGCAATTTGGTAGGCAAATTTACTGCAACAGATTCTGTTTTGATTTTTACGGATGCCGATTCCACTACTTTGTTTGTGAAGGATGGGGTTCAGAGTGGTGTGGCGGTTTATGATTTCAATAATGATGGGTATAAAGATATGGTATGCGGCAACTTTTCAGGCGGATTGACTTATTATGAAGGGAAGTTTCCGCACAATTATAATTCCATTGAAGACTATCAGCAGCTTGCTGAAATCACTTTTGAGGTTTATCCGAATCCCGCTTGTGATAAAGTTACTGTGGATTTTGAACAAAACTATTCTGCCAAACTTCAAATTGATATGTACGATATCGTCGGCGACCATGTTCTTGCAAAAGATGTGGCTTCAGTAACAAGCACTACCCTCGACGTATCAAATCTGAAAAATGGTTTTTATATTTGCCGCCTTTTAGCTTTAGATAATACCAATAAATGGAATTTGGTGGGAACAAAAAAGATTATTATTCTCCGATAACCATTATCCAATAACAATAAAACAATCTAACAATTAAGCAATCGAATTTTTTTTACCCTAATCTAACCATTGCTTTCTTCCTAATTAAAAATTAGGTTTCAAATCATATTGTTTATAGAAGTCTTCTATATATTGAACGGCTTCTTCAGCAGTATCCACCAAGCCAAATAAATTCAAATCGGTGGGGTTGATGTTTTTTTCCTCCACCATTCTGTCGCTAATCCATTCTACTAAACCTTTCCAATAATCTTTCACCACTAATACCACAGGGAAATTAACCAACTTCTGCGTTTGGATGAGGGTGATGGCTTCGAAGAGTTCGTCGAGGGTGCCGAAACCGCCGGGCATCACCACAAAGCCTTGGGAATATTTCATGAACATGACCTTGCGGACGAAGAAATAATCGAAGGAAAGATATTTATCGGGATCAATAAACACATTGGGTGATTGCTCGAAAGGCAACTCGATGTTTAAGCCTACCGATTTGCCCCCTGCGAAGTGAGCGCCTTTGTTGGCGGCTTCCATGATGCCATGACCACCACCCGAAATGACACCAAAGCCCGATTTGGCAAGCTTATAGGCTACTTCTTCGGCTAATCTGTAATATTTGTGGGATGAGGAGGTGCGCGCCGAGCCAAAGATGGTTACGCAAGGACCTATCTTTGCCAATTTCTCGAAACCTTCCACAAATTCGGCTAAGACTTTAAATATCTGCCACGAATCGTTTATTTTTATTTCGTTCCAATCTTTTGATTTTATGGCTTCTTGCAAGCGTTCTTCTTCTTGTTCGTTTAATGAATGCATGGTTTTTTATTTTTTGCAAAGGTAAGGAATATTCCTTTAAGTGAGTTTGTAAAAAGAAAAAGGCTTGCCTGACTTATGTCTTTCAAGCAGGCTTGCCTTGATATAAGCCATGCCTTCGTTTTTTGTGAAGCACTCAGATGACGCTGTGCTAATTTTAAATGAGACTACGACTATTACTTCTCCCCTATTCGGGTGACATTTGCTTGTGCAAGTTTGTTTTTAATATACTCTTTCAATTGTTCAAAAGTCATGTTTTGAGTTTCCAAACTAATCTGTTCTCTGATGGTTCGCATCATCTGCAACGCATCAAATGTTTTTTCTATTTTAACTGTCTTCATACATTCCTAAATCTATTCCGGCATGTTATCTTCACTAATATAGGTAATAATCTCTTTGTCTATTTCAATTAAGAAAAATGATTTTGAATTGAGCTTTTCTATTGAAACAATGTTTTCTGTTATAATATTAGCAAGTTCTTGATTAGAGATATTGCCTAAATTGATTTTTATAAGTTTTTTTGGCGTGTGTTTGATAAAGAAACTATCTCGAAAATCAGAATCTTTAGTCATAACAATCATGTTGTTTACATCGGCATAACTACTAATGTCTTCATCCTTAGTGTGCCATTTATCAAGTATATCGTTTACATGAATGGCTTCAAACCCCAAAGAATCTAATAGTCTTACTATCTTAAACGAAATATGCACATCGCAAAGAAATTTCATTAAGCACTTATTTTTAAAGAATACCCCGACAAGTATAGTTTGGCAAAGTTTAAACTTGCCAATATATCTTCTCTTTCCAATTCTTTATGGTCGTCAATAATTTGTTCAATAGTCATTCCTGAACCAAGCATATCTATTATTACCTCCACGGGCCATCTCATATTACGAATGCATGGCTTGCCATGACATATCTCCGGGTTTATTGTAATTCTATCTAAATAATTCATTACTTTATTTTTTTTTACAAAGATAGAAAAAAATAATCTAACAGCGTTTTCTTTTTATATAAAAACAAAAAAAGGCTTACCTCCGATATGAAGCAAGCCTTTTCTTTTTTGTAGTGCACTGTAGAAAATCTTTTTAAAAGGCACAGCCTTTTTTGATATTGCCGACGGAGGCAGAACTTAGCATCAAACGAGAAGCTATAAAATCATTTTACTTTTGTATATTCTTCCCCTCCTATCAAAAGAGTATTTCTTTCTTTATCATAGCCAATATTACCAAGCATGTCTGTCTTTGAATCATAATTACATATTTCTGCATTTTTAAAATCACCAAATTGTTCTCCTTTATTTCCGCCAAGTATTCCATCCTTTATCACCCCGTTATAGACATCCTTGTATGTAATTTTATAATTTGATCCATTTTCGGAAATTGTCACCACACAATCTGAAAAACTGAATCGTCCAGATGGTGCTTTCCACTCACCAATAAATTTTTTTCCACCGTTACTGCCACACGCAGTAAACAGAATAACTAAAACTGCAATAACATAGAATTTCTTTTTCATATTTTTTTTCTTTTAAATTTTCCTACTCGTAGGCTTTTCAGATACCGCCCCCACTAAAATAAAACCTGAGTGAGCCAAGCCCGTTTTTTAAAGTGGTCTCAGAACTCCACTTTTATCTTTAAAAAAAAGCAAGAGCCTCACCATAACAGCGAAGCTCTTATATTTTTATTTTATGCTAAACGTAACCGGATCGGTGTAAAGCGTTTCGCCATCCACCGTAGAAGCACAATAACGGAAGTGATATAATACCCGAACTTTCAATCCGGTTGCAACCAACGTTGTGCTTGTTGACATTTTCAGACGTACCCAATCCGAATCTTCAATATTATCTGCCAAAGGGTCTTCGCAAACAAAGCCTAAATAGGTAACAGCATCTTCAATAACCGGAACCACTATTTTAGCGGAATCGCGGGTGTCGCCTTCAGAGAAATCATATCCGTGATGTCCGGGCGAGTGATATTCTTTCGCAAGTTTATATCCGCTTGATTCTAGCTTGGCAACATTGCCCTTAGCGGTTTCATTGATATATTTGCCATTTGATTTCACCATATCCGAAGTTTCTACACGAATATCTAAAGCTTCTTGGGTAGCCACATGGTTGCCTTGCTTGGATAGGACGAGCTTTGCGTCGTAAGCTGTTTTTTTTGCGCCAAGCTGTACCATGGTGAACGGAAAATCGGGAAAGTTTGCATTTCCGGTTCCACAAGCGATGATAAACACCAAAAATTCTAACCAATCTGCTTGCGGTAAGTGGTCATAATTGATAATTACTATTCTCATTGTTTTTTTGTTTTTTTAAATGGTTATTAATTTATTGTTCTACGTTTTGAATTAAAAAAGGTTTCT
>CAIWVT010000351.1 GCA_903916135.1 uncultured bacterium | reverse complement strand
GTTTAACTGGTCTTTGCTAAGATTGCGATTTTGCCTGCAAAGTTATCTATTTTGAGGTTCGGTTCGAAAATCGTGAGGACTTAGTAGAAAGGCTAAACAAAGATAGAAATTAACCTTATTACATTATTTTATTTTCTTGTTTTTAAAAAACAGCGCGTTTTATTAAAAAATTTGAACGATCTGCTTTTTCACCTATTGTAAAAAAGTCTTTTATCTCTGAAACAATTGTTGTACTTTTGTCTCACAGCATTTTTTATACTATTTAGTTTTGCAACATAATGCTAAAGAATACTAGTACTATGAAAAAATTGTTTCTTTTTTATTCTTTTTCAACAACTTGACTTTCTTATGAACGTTGAGTTATATAATTGTCAACCTTTAAACGAATCCTTTGATTAAATTTCAAACAATGATAACGTATGAAAATCACATTGTTGCTTACCGGGAAAACCGAATTAGACTATATTCAAACAGGCTGCGAAGCGTATAGCAAACGCATCAAGCATTACACTACTTTCGAGCTTGTTACGATTCCCGATATCAAAAACGCCAAAAACCTTTCTATTTATCAATATAAACGCTTGGAAGCAGATGCTCAGTTGAAACATCTAACGAAAGCCGATTATATTATACTGCTTGACGAATACGGGAGTGAGTATTCTTCAACGGAATTTGCCTCGTATATTGAAGGCAAGATGCAATTGAGTATCAAAAATATGGTGTTCTTGGTTGGTGGTGCTTTTGGCTTTGCGCCCGAGGTGAAGAAATTAGCACATCACAGCATTTCTTTATCAAAACTTACTTTCCCTCATCAACTGGTGCGATTAATCTTTTTAGAACAACTCTACCGCGCTTTCACTATCATCAGAAATGAAAAATATCATCATTCCTAAGATTTTTTTCGGGCAGTAATGATTTTTCTACGTTTGTTCAAGAAGATTATGGTGATTTGCAACAATAAAAGTGCGATGGTAAAAATCATGGCAATGTTTCCTAAATAATCGCCGAATCGCGCGTAGAACGTAATGTGGCTATTGGCATTAATCGTCATTTTGCGCACATCGGGCGTCCAATATTCGGTTTGCATCAACACATCCCCGCGTTGATTAATAAAGCCCGAAATCCCTGTGTTTGCAGAGCGTGCTATACTTCTACGGTTCTCGATTGCTCTCAGACGTGCATACTGAAAATGCTGACGATATCCGGGCGTGTTTTCCCACCATCCGTCGTTGGTAATAATAAAAATCAAGGTCGCTCCATTACGCATATATCCTGTGAGGAAACCACCATAAATAGATTCATAGCAAATCACCGGCGCAATCTTGGCTTTATACTCCTGTGTGCCAAACACGGTTCGGGTCTCCTGAGTCGCATTGGTTCCCGCCATACCACCCAAGTCAATTGCATACTTCTGCAATGGCTTTAACAAGCGCGGAAACGGCATCATCTCCACGCCGGGCACTAACTTAGATTTATGATACATCACTGGAGGCGCATCGGCTGTCAAATACATAGCGGTGTTGCACACATCGTACCAATAATCGCCCTCTTTCACGTAACGAGCCGTTACCGATAGCTTCTGATGGGGTTTGTAATAAATATAAGATGAAACGCCTATCACAATTTTCAATTTGGGATACTTTTGAATCAAAGCCTTCAAGCTATCCACATGAGCATTTTCGTTGATTTCATCCTCCACAACCCCATTGGGCAAAGCGGTTTCAGGGAAAATCAAGTAGTCAGTCTGTTCATCCACCTTTTGTCGAGCCAAACGCAACATCTTTTCCAATTGCATATCTTCGCTCATGCTGCTAAACTTTTCGTTGAACGGGTCAACGTTGGGCTGCACCACTACACACGTATAGGGGTCTTCTGTTTCGTGATACGTATAATAGGTAATGATAGATATTGTCGAAGGAATCAGCAACCATAAGCCCAAACCTGCTGCCAATATCAAAGCATTTTTCTTCGATCGGAACATCCCGAAGGTGTTGAGCAATAATTTATACACTAAAATGTTTGCAGCAAGTATCCAAATATCTCCACCAAAAACGCCTGTTATCGAATACCATTGCACAAACATTGGATAATTAGCGAATCCGTTCCCCAAGTTTAGCCAGGGCCACGATAAGTCCCAACTAAGGTGTAAATACTCGAAGCATATCCAAAAAGCAATCAGAACATTATATGCTCCTTTCGATTTGAATATTGTTCGCCTTACTAGGTGATATAAATGAAAAACCACAGCCATAAACAACGAATTGACGACCACAGCCATCGCTGCGCCAAAACCTGTTGAATAATAAATCCAATACGTCGTCAACAAATTCCATATAAAGAACGTTAGATAGGAATAGAAAAATACACTAGCCTTGATGAAGTTATGCTTATTCTTAGCAATAAAATCTTCAATATACAATAAAGGAACAAGGGCAATAAAAAGCAGAAATGGAAATCCATGCGCGGGCCACGAAAGACTCAGCAACACTCCGCTCAATATTGCCATTAAAAGTAAATATCGTTTTTTCATTGGTATAAAAATGTAGGGCAAACCTACGCATTTTTTTTTATTTATGGCAAATAATTGTAAAAAAACTTATCTTTTCAAGAATTAGCTGGGTAAACTATCGAATGACAACCTTGTGCAATACCTATTTACCGCTTGCAGTTTTCTTTCTATTAATGTTTATTTTTAGAGAAAACACATGCGAATACAATGCAATGGACGCGTTGCCCACATCTGTGAAAGCATAATCAATAGCCACCATCTTTTTGATAACAATCCCAACACCTATATTGGGTTGGAATGTTGTTCGTGTCTTGTTATATATATCAATTTCTTTTTGAAAATTGCCAAAACCACCTCGTAAATAAATAATATCGTTATAACCAAACTCAAGTCCTATATGGGGGTCAATAGAAATGGGATCGCTTTTTATCAATACATTTCTCATGCCATCAAAGGTCATATCTAAATCCAAATCAATCAAGGCAGAAAACTTTTTTAAGAAATCAAATCGTCGTGCTGCTCCAAAATTCAACCGAGGCAAGGTAATTTCTACTGTGTTTTTTGGAATTTCGTTGCCAGTGCGAACATAGGCTTCCTTAGTGGCATCATTAAGATTATAACTCCACGCATTGAACGTTGAGGTGATATCACGTGCCACTACTCCAAAATGCCATTTCTTCAAATCGTATTGAGCACCAACATCTAAGCCAAACCCCCATGAGTTCGCAAATTTCCCTATTCTTCGATAAATCACTTTAACATTCGCACCATAGTGCAGTCCTTCTATTTTGGATTTACGTGCATACGACAATATAAAGGCATAGTCGGCAGCAGAAAACATGGTAATTCTATTATAATCAATATTGCCTTCGGCGTCAATCAATTCTGTCGTGTTAGAAATATCATCCACTCCAAAACGAATAAAAGAAAAAGCTGCGGTACTTTTGTCGTCAATCTGTGCCGCAAAAGCACCATAATCAAACTTTGCAATGCCTGCGAAATATTCAGAATGCATCAACGACAACTGATATTTGGACGGAACCATTGCTAATCCGGCAGGATTCCAATATCCTGACGTAACATCGTTAACGATAGCCACGTTAGAATTTGACATGCCTAAAGCGCGTGCTCCAATTCCTAAATTCAAAAATTCATTACTATATTTAGGTGCTTGAGCCATAGCAGCACCCATCAATAGAATGAAAAGCACAGAAACTATGCAGACTTTTTTTATCATTCTTTACAACAATTATAAGATGTGATAGTAACGAGAAAACTACGTTTTAATTATATACATTTGCATTAAACATTATAAAGATGCGAATACAAAAAATTTCATTGAAATAAACGGGACACTAAAAAATTTCTGCAAGGATTTTATGACAATTTTTATTCGGGTTGTTTTTTTTTGTACTTTTACTTTTTATTTATATATCGTCTATGAAAAAGATAGTTTTATTCTTGTGTTTTGTGCTTACGTTTTTCATACTTAAAGCCGAAATTAATGTTGGGAATAGTGTAGAATGGCTTTGTGCCGACGCAGACCTAATTGCCGTGGGCACATTGAAAACTTATACAAAAAGCGCAACCGATGACCAGATATTTGTTTGTACATTTGAAACCACTGAAATGCTTATAGGCACAAGCCTAAGTCCGATTGTTTTCGCCATCCATTATATTTCGGAAGACAGCTTAAAAAAATATGAGGAGCAACAGATAAATCTGTTGGTGTTTTTAAAAGAAAATAAAACCAACTCCAAAACCAAAGGGTCCAAATCACAGTGGACGGCAATGGAAACTTATAATTCATTACCGGCATTTGTAAATTTAGCAACACCACAGCAAGTTCTCATCACGGCTTCAAGTTTTACAGTTCTATCCAATCGTGAAAAGATTATTTCTTCATGTAGGAGAATTTTAAAGGAAATTTCTGAATATCAGATAATGGGAAAGACCGTTTTCAAAAATTATTTGCAAATACCCTATCAAACTATTGCTTTTAACTTACTCTATTCAGGAAGCTCTTGCTATTTGAATGTCCCCGATTTTATGTTCCCCGACTCGAAAGAAAAGATGTTTTAAGATATTTATTTTAGCAACGAATTTTACACACTCAAAAAACACATTTATATTATGAATCCAGCAAAACAGAATTTCACCACTCCTATTCAACTTCGTGATACCATTTATGCTTTTCAATCCAGCCGCGTCGTTTTGACTGCCTACGAATTAGACATTTTTACTCATATCGAAAAAGAAGGATCAACCTCGGCAGCAATTGCCCTGATACTAAAAACGAATCCTCACGCTACTGACCGCTTGATGAATGCGCTTTGCGCTATTGGATTGCTTCAGAAAAAAGAATCTTTATTTTATACAACGACTTTCTCAGATTATTATTTATCAAAAAGAAGTTCAGGATACATGAAGGGTTTTATGCACACAATAAACATGTGGGGTACTTGGACAACCCTAACAGATGTTGTTAAAACTGGAAAATCCCAACAACGTAAACTTAGAAATGAACGAGGTGAAAATTGGGCAGAATCATTTATTGGAGCCATGCATGAGCGCGCTTCAAAGCAAGCAGAGGAAATAATAAAGAAGATTGATTTGAAGGATATTCATTCTATGATTGATATTGGAGGTGGTTCGGGGGTTTATGCCATGCAATTTGTCAAAAAAGACATCTTGAACAAAGCCACTGTTTTTGATTTGCCCGAAATCATTCCTAGTACCAAAAAATATATTGATAAC
>CAIWVT010000350.1 GCA_903916135.1 uncultured bacterium | reverse complement strand
GGGGCGTATGTTTTCTACCGATATATTGTCCCTAACGGGACATTGGAAACTGGGTGGGGCGTATGTTTTCTACCGATATATTGTCCCTAATGGGACATTGGAAACTGGGCGGGGCGTATGTTTTCTACCGATATATTGTCCCTAACGGGACATTGGAAACTGGGCGAGGTGTATGTTTTCTACCGATATATTGTCCCTAACGGGACATTGGAAACTGGGCAGGGCGTATGTTTTCTACCGATATATAGTCCCTAACGGGACATTGGATTCGGTGCAAAATGATTTTTTACAATAAATATCGCGTTACAAATATAATTCACAAAAAGAATATCCCGTAGGGATGAAATATCGGTAGCAACATTAAACCTCGTGAACCCATAGTCCCGTAGGGACGACATATCGGTAGCAACATTAACCACAACAAAAAAATCCCGTAGGAATGAAATATTGGTAGCAACATAAAACATCGTGAACCCAAAGTCCCGTCGGGACGACATAAAAAAACAATCGAAAACAATGAATGAAAACTTAAAAAACATTCCCCTTTGATGTGCCTTTGAATTTATTTATGTATTTTTGCTGAGAAATTCATTTAAAAGAAAACCATGAGCCTCTACTCAACACTACAGAAAGCCACGAGCGAAGAAGACGTGAAAGACGCTTATATCAAAGCGCTTGGGCTGAAGGAGTATCAAAAAAATCTGATAGACATTCAGACCAAAGAAATTTGGTTCGAGGCAAAAGACAGCGGTAGAAATTCGAGCTATGCGATGTTCACACAGTTGATGCATTATGTGCAGCAGGCGTTGGACAAAGGGGAATACATTCCGCCTTTTTTGGCAGTGATTGACACCCAAAAAGCTGCCATCATGAAAAGCGAAGATGTGATTCCGTTTTTGGCTAAGAAAACCATCAAATGGGGCAAATCTGCCAGCGGCTACACTCAGGAAGCCCTCGATGCGGTTTCGGCGCACATCGGCACCCACATCGTTTCGTTTAAAATTGAAACCCATGAGCAGGAGTTTATCTCTACCATCAAAAATGCCATCAAAAACGGCGACATCATCCGCACCCAAATTACGCCCGACAACCTGAAACAGGTGTTCGACAAATGGGTGATGATGATAGGACGCGAAATCAAAGATGTGAAAGAAGATGATTATGCGCTGCTGTTTTTTGCTGATATCATGCACGATGGCACCCTATCAACCCACGACAACCTGACCGCACAATTGATGCACAAAAACAATGCGCCCGTGTTTCTGTTGGGCGGCAAGGTGTATGAACTCAGCAACAAAGAAGGCTATCGTCAGTTTTGGGCTATCTATCACAAACCGCCCAAAGAAGAATATCGCAACTATTTGTTGGAACGCCGCGACAGTTTGATTCCATTGGACGAGCGCAGTTTTAAGGGTGCGTATTACACACCTCTGAATGTGGTGGACAAAGCCTACGACAAACTGAGCGAAACCTTGGGCACGAATTGGCAAAAAGAATATTTGGTGTGGGATATGTGTTGCGGGGTGGGCAATTTGGAAGTGAAACACAGCAATCCGCGCAATGTGTATATGTCCACTTTGGATGCCGAAGATGTGGATGTGATGAAAGCCACCAAAACCTGTGTGGCGGCGCAACGTTTTCAATACGATTATTTGAATGATGACATCACCGATCCTTCGACAGGCTCAGGACAGGCTGGCTGCATTGATTACAGCCTCACCAACAAAGTGCCCGAAAGTTTGCGCAAAGCCATAGCAGATGCTTCGACAGGCTCAGCACAAGCTAAAAAGATATTGGTGTTGATAAATCCGCCGTATGCGGAACCACGTGCTGGAGTCGGAAGTAATAGCAAATTAGGAGTTGCAAAAACAAAACTTGCTGCAACAGCTATTGATAAATATGGGAAAGCCAGTAATGAACTTTTTACTCAATTCATCACAAGAATAGCAATTGAAATACCCAATGCTACCTTGTCTATATTTAGTACTTTAAAGTATGTGAATTCTCAAACAATGGATGTATTTCGTTCCGTTTGGAATGCAAAATATTTGGGTGGATTTGTTGTACATTGCAAAGCTTTTGATGGATTAATTGGTGATTTTCCTATTGGATTTATCGTTTGGAGAACCAACCAAATGGCAGAAATAAAAACTCCAATTACTGAAATAACTGTTGATGTATTGAATAAAAAGGCAGAAGCCATTGGTGAAAAGCGTTTTTATAATTTGCCAAATGAGCAACTATTAACTAATTGGATAAAACGCCCAAAAACAAATAAAACTGAAGTTATTCCTTTAAAGAACGCTATTACACCAGCAACATCCTCAAAAGATTTAAGAGGTACAAGATGGTCAGATAATGCTATCGCATTTTTTTGGAGTAAAAGTAATGATATGCAACATGCCAATCAAACGGCATTATTTTCTACAGGATTTGGTGATGGTCATGGCATATTTATTAATCCAGAAAACTTATGGCAAATTTCGATTGTATTTACTGTTCGGCAAATAATTCAACATACTTGGTTAAACCATAACGATCAATTTTTACAACCCACCGAAGCATTAGACGATGAATTTAAAAATGATTGTTTAATTTGGATGTTATTTCATGGAAAGAACCTCACTGCGAGTGCCAACGATTTGGAATGGAATGGCAAAAAGTGGAGCATCGTAAATCATTTTATTCCCTTTACGGAAGAAGAAGTGGGCGCACCGGATCGTTTCGAATCGGATTTTATGGTGCAATATATGGCTGATAAAACCTTTTCTGCGGAAGCCACTCAGGTGTTGCAAGCAGGCAAAGCCTTGTGGCGAGCCTATTTTTCCCAAATAGATGTGCGTTCGGTTCGCGACGAACTCAAACTGAATCGCGCCGACGTGGGTTGGTATCAAATCCGCAAAGCATTGCAGGCACGCAATGCAAGTGGCGATTTTCTGCCCGTTAGTTTCAAACCCTTTGAAGAAGTCTATAAAGCCTTGACCGATAAATTGCAACCGATGGTGTATGAGTTGGGGTTTTTGAAGATGTAGATACATTTAGCTCAAATGAAATATAAACAAAGAAATTGGTTACCTTTTGAGGAAGCAAGAGCCTTCGTTCACACACTTAATTTAAAGAATAACAGTGATTGGCAGGGATTTATTGAAATGGGAGAATTGCCACCAAATATACCCAAGACTCCACAAATAGTTTATAAAGACAAGGGCTGGAATGGCTTGGGCGACTGGCTTGGAACGGGTGTAATTCAAACGAACAAAAGAGAATATCTTTCCTTTAAAAAAGCACGGAAAATTGTAAGGTCGCTAAAGTTAAAAAGTAGTGGCGAATGGAATAAATATTGTAAGTCGGGACTAAAACCTATTAATATACCTGTGGCACCGAATTTTGTTTACCAAAAACAGGGATGGGCAGGCTTTCATGATTGGATTGGTATCGAACCAAGCTTGAGAAATAAAAAGGATTACCTGCCTTATGAGCAAGCCAAAGAATTTGTTCATCCGCTACGGATAAAAACCTTACAAGCCTGGCGCGACTATTGCAAAAGTGGAAAGAAACCTCCAAACATACCCACTTATCCCAATTTAACCTATAAAGAAAATGAATGGCTCCATTGGAGAGATTGGCTTGGACCTCTTTAAAACCATGTTCGGCAGCCTTTTCAATCGCCATCGTTTTATTCATTAAGGCTACGCTTTTTAGTCAATAACTCAATAATCCAAATTACTTTACAAACTAAATGAACTTGATAAACTCAATAAACCTAACCAACTTAATAACCAAATAAACTCAATAAAACCAATGGCAGCAAGACATACAATACAAGATATGCAACTATTAGCATCCGACAATAATGGCAAATGCCTGAGTAAAGAATATTGGGACCAGGATACCAAGCTAAACTGGATGTGCGAAAAAGGACATGTGTGGGAAGCCACTCCCGTTAAAATTAAACAGGGTTGTTGGTGTCCACAATGTACTAAGCATAGGGACAGTAAAGAAGAAAAATTAGAAAAACTAATAGCAGCAGCAAAAGAAAAAGGAGGGGAATGTTTATCAGATGAGTTCGTGACCAGCAAGACAAAAATGCAATTCAAATGTGCGAAAGGTCATATATGGGAAACCAAGGCTGAAACGATATTGCAAGGATGCTGGTGCGAGGTGTGTTATAAAAATCAACTTACTGAAAGAATTTTAGAAGATCTCAGAACCATAGTTAAGGAAAAGGGAGGAGTAATCCTTTCTGAATATACAGTAAGCAAAAAAAAGATGGAATTTCAATGTTCAAAAGGTCACAGGTGGTTTCAATATCAGTATGCTATAATAAATAAAGGTCTATGGTGTCCGGAATGTAGTAAAGAGGAATGGCATGTAAAACATATGGAAGTGCTAAGGGCGGTAGCCAAAGAAAGAGGAGGCGAGTGCTTGTCGAAAGAATATTTTGACGATGAAATAAAAATAGAATTTCGCTGTGATAAAGGTCATGAGTTTTTATTAAATGGCGGCGCTATGCTTAGAGGTCAATGGTGTCAACAATGTAGTTTCAAAGCTTTGGCAGATACTCGAAGAAATTCAATAGAGATCTATCGTGAACTTGCGCAGGCAAGAGGAGGTAAACTTTTATCTGAAGAATATTTTAATAAGGAAACAAAACTTTTATGGGAATGTAAAAACGGGCATCAGTGGGAAGCCACACCGGGGCTTGTTAAAAATGCTGAATCATGGTGTGGTATCTGCGGTCATAAAGAAACTGCAGCAAAGCTAAGAGGCAATATAGAAACATATCGTAAAATAGCAATTGAAAGAGGAGGAAAGCTTTTGTCGGATGATTATATTAATAGCCAAACTCCATTGTTATGGGAATGTAAAGAAGGGCATCAATGGAAAGCAAACCCCGATTCTATAAAAAATATGAAAACATGGTGTCCTGTATGCCATTATAAGGGTTTGGCTAAAAAATTCAAAGATGACATAGAAATATATCGTAAAATAGCCATAGAAAGGGGAGGTAAACTTTTATCGGAAGAATATATTAACAGCATAACACACATGTTGTGGGAATGTAAAAATGGACATCAATGGAAAGCGGCTGGCGGACGTATAAAAACAAGAAAATCCTGGTGCCCTGTATGCCAATATAAAGGTAAAGGTATGGCTGAGAAATTCAAAGGTGACATAGAAATATATCGTAAAATAGCCATAGAAAGGGGAGGTAAACTTTTATCGGAAGAATATAT
>CAIWVT010000349.1 GCA_903916135.1 uncultured bacterium | reverse complement strand
GACCTTACAAAAAACCATTTTACTTTAGACAATGCAAAAAAGGAACTTATTCTACATTCTATAAAACATCCGTATAATCCACTTAATGTATATAAATCGATTCTTAAAATTGCGTTATCATGTCTGAATACTGATGATGTGGACAACTATGAATATGCAATTTCAATTCTTCTTTCGAAATTGGACCATAATCCTAAAAAGAATGCTTTTTTTAAATTAGCTGTTTACGTATGCCCTGGACCATCATTCCCCTCCCCTTTACTTCTATTATTTAAAAAAAAGAAAAAGAATTTCTATGGACCTTCTCATACTTTTTGCATATATTTCATGAACTATATTTACCAAATTCCAATTCCTTTAAGCAAATCAGATCTTTGGCTTTACGATGGTATTAAAGAAATAAAATTTATTGTTGCTCCTCCATTTCTTGATAAAGTGTGGGTAGAAAAGTTTGGATTTCCTCATTTGCATACACTAGACTTATATCAAAACAAAATAATTAAAAATGAAAAGCAAGATGTAACCTTTTCTTTTAAAGAATCATTACTAAATTTCCCCGCTCGCTCGGATTTGTAATCCGAGTGTTCTAAAAACCCTGCTCGCTCGGATTAAGTGCAGCGTAACCGTTGTTCGAAGTTTGCAACTTCGAACTTTATAAACAGTAGTTTTCAACTTCGCTGTCCGATCAAGCGGGCATAGTGGTTAAAATCTTCTTCACTAAATGCCTGTTAGAATTTGCAAAAATAAACAAAAAAATAGTTCATTTATAGGAAATTTTTGTAATTTTGCATTTGAGTTTGCTTTAGAGTGTCGGCAAACAAAAAGTATGAGTAATTAAAATTTAAAAATAAAAACTATGACAACAGAAGAATTAATGATTGAACTTGAGAAAGTCGTTACATTTTGCAAGGATAATAATATCTTTCCATTTTATGGGAAAGTTTATCATGATTCATGCATCTTGGAATCTCCAAAGCGCGCAGGCAGCAGCAATTTGGAGAATTATTTAGAAGCTATACTGCATTTTGAGCCAACGACTGTTTTTATTGAGACCGAAATAAACGATTGGATTCCAAACGAAGAACAAACAAAAAAATACATTGATGATTGCGAAAAAAAGGACAATCAAGAGGAAATAGTAAGTTTTAATAAATACGTGAAAAAAATTAGCATGTATGAAGGACAAGTTTATAGATTTAAAGTTTACTTTCTACACGAAAACTTTGAATACGGATACTATAATGACACGGATTGGAGTATATATGTTGATATGTTAGCGGAAGCACGCGAAGAGATAGAGTGTATGGACGAGGATAGTGATGATTGACTTTGCTACGATGATATATCTCCAAGAGAATTAAGATAAGAAATTCATAGTGTAGGCTGCCCGTCCGGTCAGGCGGGCTTTGTGCTATCCCTTGTGTTCATTGTGGTTGCTTTTTTTCTTTACCACAGAGGCGCTCCCGACCAAAGGTACGGGACAGGACAGTGTAAAGAAATAGAGGCTCACGGCGGATTGTTTTATTGTTGAATTGTTCAATTGTTTTGCACCTTGTGCTATTCTTTGCGTCCCTTGTGGTTAGTTTTTTTTCTTTACCACAAAGAACACAAAGTAAAAAACACAAGCCTGCCCGCGTGACGCAGTCAGGCAGGGAACACTATATTTTTCTTCCGCGTAAATCTGCGCTATTTGCGGGAAACTCTTAGCCCGCTGCTATTTTTTTTCGTTACACGGAGCTACACAGAGAAAAGGAGCTTCACAGAGCGTGTTTTAAAAAACATTGTTGTCTGACTAAATAGAGTCTGTCTATAAAGTCCCAAATAAATGATTTATAAATAAGGATTTACGATTTAAAACGACCTAATGACTTAATGACCAATGACAATAAATGACGCGAAGCAAATGACTAATGACAAATGACCATTGACATTTAGAAAATGTTCGACATTATAGACAGACACTAAATAATATATAGTCCCTACAGGACTTAAAAAACCGTGTATAGAAAATTTCTATAAACATCAAATCCCTACGGGATGGGAATTTCAGCGTGCAAGATAGTCCCGTAGGGACAAAATATTTATAGAAAAACAAACCAACACAGCATTAAGTCCCGTAGGGACGTAATAT
>CAIWVT010000348.1 GCA_903916135.1 uncultured bacterium | reverse complement strand
GTGTTTAGCTCTATCAAGCGATACAAAATTAACGCAGCCTAACGTGCTTTCAACCGCAACAAAACCAACATTGACACTGCTCTGCAAAGGTGCGTCGTTGCTGCGGTTGCAAGCGAGGCGTTAGGCACCATTATTATAAAGAGGATGAATCATTTTATAAAATTAATATTCTGTTCACTTCTTCTTGTGTCACTATTTTCTTGTATTGGTGATCCAATATTTGAAGCGAAAATTAATAATAGAACAAACCATGACATTTTAATTCATGTGTATTTTAATAAAACTATTTTTGAAAAAGATTGGAATGGCCCACCATTTAGAAGATCATTTAGTACATTCCTTAAAACAGTGGGAATAGGACAAGGCGTCGAACTTTTAAATTATGATTCTTCAGAAGTAACGTTATTTTTAAAGGTAGTCCCAAATTCGTCTTGGGTATTTGCTTCTGCGTTTGGGTGGAAGCCTCATTATGAGGTGTTTCAAAAATTAATTATTTATTCTGGTGACACCATTTCTCTTGACAAACCAGAATTAATTGAAAATGCAATGGTCAAAACAAGAACCCGACATTGGGAAATGAATATAAAGAAATAACGGTGACTAACATGCCGGTAGCCTCAATGCGGGCGGTTTCCGTAGGCTGACATTCACCAAACCTATAAACGATAAAGGAAAAGCAAACATATAACAAGTAAACCCCGCGCTGCGGCTGCCGGCCAGGCGTTATGCAAAATTATAAAAAACAGCTCCGAGTGACGGAATATTCAACTATAATTTAAACAAGTGAAAAGTATTCTCATAATCATTTTGACTATTTCTGTATTTTATGTTTTCATTTCATCTGTCAATATTGACGGTGATTCAAGAAAAGATGTAATACTTGATACAACGTATTCAAATTTGCCAATTCTATATTTGAATGGCACTCCGTATGAAAATGGATTTCAACACGGAAAAATTATGAAAAAAAGGATTATTGAACTTGTTGGATTATGGAAAAACGACATTGAAAAAAGATATCAAATATCCGCAGATAAATTTATTACAACCTTTCTCGACTCGACTGATTATATTCCTGCAATTAAAAAATGGACACCGGATTTATTGGAAGAGATTAAAGGGATTAGTGCCGGTTCTGGAATAGATTTTAATACCATATTTGCATTTCAGCTCATTGATGAGATTTGGACAAATGCTAGATTGATAAACATACCACATCATTGTACTTCTGTTGGGATAAACAATTATAAAAAGTATGGAAGTTCAAATTATATTGCACAAAATATTGACATTACTCCATTTTATCATGGTTTTGAAATTCTATTAGACATAAAGGATAAAAATTCAGATTCGAGAAAGCTCGTGACAACTTTTGCCGGATACATTGGAGCAAATGGACTAAACAAACATTTTGGTATTACAGAGAATACTTTATCGGACTTAAAGAGTTCCCTTAATGGATTGCCTGTCTGCTGCATTGCAAGAGGTGTTTTAGAAAAAACTTCGTTTGAAGAGGCTATAGAATTTATAAAAACTATTAAACATGCCTCAGGTCAGAATTATATTGTTGGCTCAAATCATGATATAATATCATTGGAATGTGCGTCTGACTTGGTTATGGAATATTGGCCAGATTCAACAAAAGACTATACATTTCATGCAAATAGACCACTTACTAATAATTCATATCATCCTGCTTATTTGGCTTATTTAAAAGCATTGTATGGTTCAATTCCTGAATCTATAAGTTTTTCGGACGAAAGATTAGAATCAATAAAAAACATAATATTAAATAATCAGCACATTAGTTTGAAGACTATTAAGGATGCACTTTCTAAAAAACCTATCTGCAATAGCAATACTTTTGTTTCAACGATTATGGAGTTTGACAATGACTATAGCGAACTCAGGATTTCTCTAGGGAAACCTGATTCGACAGAATATATTGTATTTAGAATAAAAAAATAACTTTGCATAACACAGGGTATACATCATGCGGGTTTCAGAGCAAATTGCAAGTTCAGTGCTCGCTGGCAGGGATAGTAACGGTGGATAGTGAAGTGGCCACGAACTCCCGCACGCTGCATACCCTCAATGTTGGCGGTAATTGATAAAAACAGGTCAGGTATGATAAAAATATTAACTCCAAAAGAATTGACTGGATTCTATGGGACAGAAATGTTATCTGAAAACAAGCAAT
>CAIWVT010000347.1 GCA_903916135.1 uncultured bacterium | reverse complement strand
TTAATAGGAATGATGAAAATGTCAAAAACATATAATTCAGTTATTTATGCGACAAATTCAGAGAATAAAAAAAAGGCGGAAATATCCGCCTTTTGCTTGATTAAAACAAATCAATTATTTTTTGCCGCCTTTTTTGCCGCCTTTTTTTGCTGCTGCTGCTGCAATTGAATCTTCTTTTGCCTTTGCTGCTGCTGCTACTGCTTCTTCTTGAGCTTTAGCTACTGCTGCAATAGAATCTTGTGTTGCTTGTTCTTTTTGTGCTAAAGCAATAGAATCTTGTTTAGCTTTTTCTTTTTTAGCTATTTCTTCAGCACTTGGTCCACAAGCAACTAAAGATACCATGCTGGCAGCTACGATTAATGTAAATACTTTTTTCATTTTTTTTAACTTTTTTTAAGGTTTTGGTTTGCAAAAGTAATACTTTATTTTTTATATGCAAGTTTTTTTTTTTCAAAAAATATTTTTCTATCACTTTTTTGTTTACTTTTGCAAAAAATTAAAAAGAAAATCTTTTACTATTATTTTACAAACTTAAAACAAAAAACAAACATGAAAAAAATTTCTTTAGTATTTGCTTCGATTGTGTTAATCGCTGGCTTATGTACAATTTCAAGTTGTACAAAAACAAACTCAACGCCACCAACCGTTACTTTAGTTGGCAATGCTACTATGACTTCTTCTTTAAATGCAGCTTTTACCGATCCGGGTGCTACTGCAAAAGATAGCAAAGGTACTGTAATTACAAGCATTGATGTAACAGTAGTACCAGCTTTTAATAAAGATTTAGCTGGCGATTACGTTTACACCTATTCAGCTACTGATGCTGATGGCAACAAAGGTACTGCTACCAGAACTGTTACTGTAGCTAATGATGCAAAAGTATTGGCTGGAACTTTTAGCGCAACAGATGATGGTATTAGCGGAACATGGCATTTTGCTTGGACTGAAACTATCACTGCTTCTTCTACAACAAATTATCGTCTAATTTTTAGTAGATTTGCTTACTATACAGGTTGTTCCCCTTACATTGATTTGAATACTGCAATGACTTCTTGCAATTTACCTCAACAATCATTTACTTGTGGTAGCCCTGCAATGGTTCGCACATTTACTGGCAGTGGTCCTGTAAATACTACTACAAAAGTTATTACAGTTAATCTTACTGAAGTTTCTGATAACACTTACACTGGTGTAGATGTTTTCACAAAACAATAGAATAATTTTATTAAAAAAGAGGCAGCTTCCAAAAAGGCTGCCTTTTTTTTGCCATAATACTTCGTTTTAAACCATACAAAATACAATATTTTACATAGTTTTCAGTTTTCTCAATAATTATTCTTACATTTGAAGCCTAATTCAAACAACCTTATGATGAAAAAAATTGCCTATCTCACGTTCATTTCTATTATTGTATTTTTTATCTCTTGTAAAAAGAACGACACAACGCCACCTGTTATCACGCTTCAAGGTTCCAACCCTGATATCGTTACCTTTGCAAGTCAAGCGATTTATACTGACCCGGGTGCTACTGTTATTGACGATTTCGACGGCACTCTTACCTATACTACCTCTGGAAGCGTTAATATGTATTCTGCAGGCAAAAGTGTCATCACCTACTCAGCATTGGATGGAGCTAAAAATGCTTCATCGGTCATGCGCACCGTCATTGTGAACGCCGCACCTTATGTAAGCGGGTTTTTTACTGTCAAAAATTATATTATCAGTACATACGATGCTACCTATATAGATACACTCTCCGTTCGTATAGATACAACGAACGTCATCAATTTTAAACGTTTTGGAACCTACGAAAATGCAACTGTCTATGGAACTATTGCAGGAACAACTATTACAATTCCCCAACAAACAATTTCGTGTGGAATTCCTTCGCACAGCAGAACCTTCTCGGGTGCTGGTAGTTTTGCTTCCGATTCTGTCTTTACTATCAATTACACAATTGCTGATTCCTCTTTGGTTTATTCGGCACATGGAGATTATATTCGTAATTAGTAAGTAACAAAAATTATTATTTTAAGATATATGACTCCAAGAAGTTTATGGATAATTATTATAAAGATTTTAGGAATTAATATTCTTATTAGTGCTTTAATTTTGGTTCCACAAGCAATGGGCTCGGCTTTCATGGTTGCAAACTCATTTAGTAGGTACGATTCGCCCAATATGTTGATTGCAATCGGAGTTATTATATTTGCCTTAACGATTGTACTGATTGGATTGTGGCTATTTCTTTTCAAAACTAATTGGCTAATTGATATATTAGCTCTTGATAAACATTTCAGAGAAGAGAAACTTGAAATTAATATTCAAATGTCAACAGTAGTGCAAATTGCTATCATCGTCGTAGGTGGCATCCTCTTTATTGATAGTTTGCCCGAGCTTTGCCGACAGATATTTATTTTTTATCAACAAAAAAGTATTTTCAGCGAAAGCCCAACGATAGGGTGGCTGATTTTCTATTTTGCTAAAACTGTGATTGCATATATATTGATAACCAACAGTAAGCGCATTACTAATTGGATTGAACGAAACAAACAAGAAAACTCTAACACAGATACCCACTTAACCAATTAAAACAACCTGTCCCATACACGCAATGTCGCGATCAACTCATTCAACTCAATTAACTCAACCTGTCCCGTACAAGCAGTGTCGGGATCAACTCAATTAACTTAATCAACTAATTAACTAATTAACTAATTAACTCAATTAACTCAACCTGTCCCGTACACTCAGTGTCGGGATCAACTCAATTAACTTAATCAACAAATCAACTAATCAACTAATCAACTAATTAACTCAATTAACCAATTGACTATGTCTATCAAATCATCCTTAATAATTTTTCTCTTCGCTTCCTTGGTTTTTTTTTCTTGTAAGAAAAAAGATACTTCTGCTCCCATCATTACTTTAAAGGGAGAGGCAACCGTATTGGTTCAACTCAACGGCACTTATACTGATTTGGGAGCCGAAGCCTTTGATGAGCATGATGGCACCCTTGCTGTAACGACTAAAGATAGTGTTGACGTAAATTTTGCAGGAACTTATTATGTGATTTACACAGCCATTGACGCTATAGGCAATCAAACTGATGCCACCCGCACCGTTATTGTTCGCAACGATGCAGACCAATATGCAGGAAACTATTCAGGCAAAACCGTTTTAGGCATCAACACATCATATTTTCAATCCACCCTTGCCACATCCACAACATTGAACAATCGAATATGGTACGTAGGCTACGCCACTGCCAATAACGCTGTCGTTTATGCCGATATCCGACACGATACCGTAAATGTACCCAAACAAAGCGTTGATACTGGAAGCCCGGTACAAACTCATTTCTATTCAGGCTTAGGTTCTGTAAAAATCATCAGCGACACTTTGGTTTTCGAAATTAACTACACCGACTCCATTCCCCCAGGAACGGTCAGCAGTGGAATTACAACCTATAAAAAGCTTAACCTGTGATATTTTAATTTGTAAAAATAAATTTTATTCGCCATGAAAAAACTCATTTTTATTATTTTGTTGATACCCGTCATTTTCTTTTCCTGTAAAAAAACTTCCTCCGACAAAACCGCACCCACTTTAACATTAAAAGGACTTCAAACCTTTAATTCTGAAAAAGATTCCATTTATATTGATGCTGGTGCAACTGCCATGGACGAAACCGATGGCGATATTAGTAGTAATATCGTTGTCGTAAATCCTGTGGACATACACACCATAGACACCTATTATATTACATACAACGTAAAAGACAAAGCCGGAAACATCGCAACTGAAGTGAAACGTAAAGTTATTGTCTCAATTTTTTAATTCAAATCCAGCATAAAGTATTTTTTTTTCTTATTAATAAAGCGATATTCATTATTTTTGCACAATGATGCAACGATTTCGAATCACAAATACAATTTATAGCACTTTATTAAAAAGGCTTGGCATAGTAATGTTCCTTTACACTGTCCTGCGCTTACTGTTTTATTTTCTGAATATAGGAACCTTTGGAGCCATCACTGGCGTTGATTTGTGTAAGATATTATTTTTCGGTTTGCTCTTCGACGCTTCCGCAATTATATATATCAACGCATTGTTCATCATAATGCAAACCCTTCCGATTAATTTCAGAGAGAAAAGATGGTATCAATTAGTGGCAGAAATAGTGTTTTATGTAACTAACACTATCGGCATCATCTTCAACTGCGTTGATTTGGTCTTCTTTCGATTCATCTTCCGCCGAACCACCTTTGATGTCATCAAAGGCTCCATCATTGGCGATGACTTACAATCCTTGTTTTGGAATTATTTATAAGACTATTGGTATGTTGTGGTAATTGCCGCAGCTTTTATTGTCTCCATGGTATTTCTCTATAGAAAAACAAAACAAGTAAAGCATACGCAAATCAAAACCGTGAAGCATTTTCTTTTGAGCCTCTTATGGTTTATTTTAATTATGGGTTCTTCGCTTTTTATCGCTCGTGGTGGATTCCGTTTGCGACCGCTGAGTATGATTAATGCTGGCGAATACACCAATCCGCAAAACGCTCCCCTGCTTGTAAACACGCCTTTCTCCATCTTCAGTACCATCGAGATGAAAAGCTTAGATGACAGAAAATATTTTTCGAATGTCAAAGCACGCAACATCTTCAACCCTATCGTTCAAAACAATGTTTCTTCAGGCGAAAGCTTCCGCCATCTCAACATCATTATTATTATTGTCGAAAGCCTTTCCCGCGAATATATCGGCTCCCTCAATCACGATATTGGCAATGGCAACTATAAAGGCTACACCCCCTTTCTCGATTCTTTAATCCAACATAGTATGGTTATGGAGCATGCTTTCTCCAATGGAAAACGTTCCATCGAAGGCATCCCTTCCGTCGCTTCAGGTTTGCCTTCTTTGATGAACGATGCCTACATCACTTCCATGTTTTCGGGCAACAAAGTCAATTCCTTACCGCTTGTTTTGAAACATGAAGGCTACACCTCTGCCTTTTATCACGGCGGAAAAAACGGAACCATGAACTTCGATGCTTATGCCAAGATGGCAGGCTTCGATGCCTACTATGGCAAAAACGAATACAACAATGATAAAGATTTTGATGGCAAATGGGGTATCTACGACGAGGAGTTTCTTCAATATGCCGCCAACACTATGACCAAAACCAAACCACCTTTCTTCTCCACCATCTTCACATTGTCGTCCCATCATCCCTACACCATCCCGCCTAAGTATAAAAACCAATTCCCCAAAGGAACTTTAGAGATTCACGAGAGCATTGGCTACACCGACCACGCCTTGAAGGAGTTTTTCCACACCTGCGAACACCTTCCATGGTTCGATTCCACCCTATTTGTCATCACTGCCGACCATTCTTCCTTGGCTTACAACTCCTATTATCAAAATAATTTGGGCACCTACGCCATTCCCATCATTTATTATATGCACAACAACCCCCAAATGCAAGGCATCAACAAAACCATCACCCAACAAGCCGACATATTGCCTTCCCTGCTCGATTTTGTTCACTATAAAGATAAATATGTAGCCTTCGGAAGCAGTGTTTTCGACTCCGCTGCGCCCCATTTTGCCATCAGCTATCTCAACAGCTCCTATCAACTCATCAAAGACGGCTATGTGCTCCAATTCAATGGCGAAAAAGCCACCGCCTTGTATGACATCACCAACGACCGCCTCCTTCAAAACAATCTCCTCCTATCCAATGTCGCCAAGGCGCACGAATTGGAGCAGTTTACCAAAGCGCTCATCCAAGCCTACAACCAACGCATGCTCCAAAACAAACTCAGCGACACCCATGAGTAACCCGCCCCGCAAAATACGCTTCATCATCAATCCCAAATCGGGCATTGGCAAGCAAAAGATTGTCGAGCGCCGCATCGAAACCCATTTGGACAAGGCTGCCTTCGATTACGAAATCTGCTACACCCAAGCCAAGGCTCATGCCATTGAGTTGAGTCGTGAGGCGGCTCAGATGGGCTACGCTGCCGTCATTGCCGTGGGCGGCGATGGCACCGTCAACGAGGTCGCGCAGGCTTTGCTTCACACCCAAACCGCCATGGGCATCATTCCCGCAGGTTCCGGCAATGGTTTGGCGCGTTTCATGAAGATTTCCCTCAATGTGCGCAAGGCTTTGCTGCTCATCAATCGCTATCAGGTGAAAACCATAGACACGGGCACCATCAACGGGCGCGTCTTTGTCAGTATTGCAGGCGTGGGCTTCGATGCTTATGTCGCCGAACGCTTCTCGCAGGTCAAAACGCGCGGCTTTTGGTCTTATGCCAAGATAGCTTTCATGGAATATATTCGCTACAACCCCAAGCGTTTCAAGATTTATGTGAACGAACGCATCATCAAAACAAAATCCTTTATGATATGCGTGGCAAACTCAGACCAATTTGGCTTCAACACGCGCATTTCGCCCACTTCCATCATAGACGACGGCTTGCTCAACCTATGTATCATCCGCAAACCGCTTATCTATTATGCCGCTTTCGTGATTCCGTTTATCTTCGTGGGTTTAGCCCACAAAACACCCTTCATCCGCATCTTCAAAACCACCGACGCGCGCATCATCCAACAAAAAAACAACATCGCCCACATAGATGGCGACGAAATTGACTTGGGCAAAGAGCTTGAAGTGAAGGTTGTGCCGAGTTCGTTGCGGTTGATTTGTTGATTTTTGATTTATAAAAGAAACCACTGAGGCACTAAGAGCACTAAGAGGCACTAAGAATTTCCTATCCATTTCCTAAAGTTGGTGATTTGTGACCTAAAATATCAAGTTTTAAGGTTTAAATATTAAGTTTTAAGCTATAAATACTAATTATTGAGCATAAAATATATAAAAAAGCATGTTTTTGGCTGTAAAGTGGTCAATAGGCTGTTTGGAGAATTTATAGAACGCTATAGAGGACAAATTCATCTCTATAAATGACAAATTCATCTCTATAAATTGCAAATTCATCTCTATAAATAGCTCATTAATGTCTATAAATGGCTCATTCATCTCTATAGAGAACATATTAATCTCTATAGAGAGCTCATTAATGTCTATAGAGAACAAATTCATCTCTATAGAGAGCTCATTAATGTCTAAAGAGGGCAAATTCATCTCTATAGAGAGCTCATTCATGTCTATAAAGGACAAATTCATCTCTATAGAGAGCTCATTCATGTCTATAGAGAACAAATTCATTTCTATAGAGAGCTCATTCATGTCTATAGAGAGCTTTTTCATCTCTTTATAACTGATGTTACACATTATGCTAAAATCCCGAAGGGATGATAATATTATAGAACACAGAATTCAGATAATGATAAAACCCAGAATGGGTGACATTATAATTTCATCCCTTCGGGATTTTATATAGGTCTATCTTAATAATTTTCTACAATAATTTCAGTCCTTCGGACTTTTGCATAGCATCAGATATAAGATACAAACTCACTCCATTATAATCACAACATCAGGCAACTTCCTCTCTTTAGCGGGCAACAAGCAATTGACAGCGGGTAATTAGCTCTCTGTAGCGGGCAACCTCCTCACTGTAGCGGGCAATTTGCTATTTTTAGCGGGCAACTTCCTCTCTGTAGCGGGCAAATAGGTTTATGTAGCGGGCAACTTCCTCTCTGTAGCGGGCAACTTCCTCTCTGTAGCGGGCAACTTCCTTTTTTTAGCGGGCAACTTCCTCTTTTTAGCGGGTAACGCACTACCACTATGTTTCCCGAGCTTTGCTATAAATAACATTCTAAAATAACCCATCACAATTCACTAAGTACATTAAATACTTGAAGTACTTTAGGCACTTTAAGTACTTCATACCTTCCTCCTCGCCATCCTTTGTGCGATGATGGAGACCATAATGAGCTGCAGGGCGTGATACATCATGATGGGCAGCAGGATGATGCCGATATAGGGGCTGTGGGCGAAGAGGATTTTGGACATGACGGTGCCGTGGACAAGGGATTTTTTGGAGCCGCAAAACATGGCTGTGATTTTGTCTTCGCGGTTAAATTTGAGGAGTTTGGAGGTGAGGTATATGATGCCATAGACCAGATAGAACAGCACGCATAAGGCGACTCCCAAGAGGATGAGAAAGAGCAGGGAATAGCCCTGAAACATGCGCTGGGCAAAGGATTCGCAAAAGGCGGTGAAGACAATGAGTAGGATGATGGATTGGTCGAAATAGCGTAGTTGTTTGCGGTGGCGTTCGGCAAATGCGCCACATTTGGAATGTAGTAGGATGCCAAGGATGACGGGTAGGAGCACCTGAAGAGTTAGTTTGAGTATGATGGGGAGGAGGTCGAGCGATTGGGTGGAGGAGTTCATGAAGATGCCCATCCAAAGCGGGGTGATGAATACTCCGATTAGCGTGGAGATGCTGGCGTTGAAGATGGCTGCCGGAATGTTGCCGCGCGCAATTGAGACCATGACGACGGAGGATGAGACCGTGGAAGGGAGACATGCGAGGAAGAAAATTCCGAGCCAAATGAGGTCGTTGATGACGTTGCCGATGAGCAAGCGCGCCGCGATGACCAAAAGGGGAAAGACGAGAAAGGTGGCACTGTGGATAAGCAAATGTAAGCGCCAATTGGCGATGCCCGCAAGGAGCTTTTGTGGACTGAGGCGCAATCCGTAGAAGAAGAATATGAGCGAAACGCCGTAGTTGGCAATGGCAGAGAGGGGTACAGGGGAATCTTTGGAGCCAAGGTGAGGAAAGAAATATGCGAGCAGAATCATGCTCATCAGTGCAAGGATGAATCCATCAAGCCCGAAACGTTTGATGAATGCATAGGCGGATGAAAGATATTGGTTGCTATTTTTAGAGTTGGAAGTTGGTTTCATCTATGTTGAATGTTCAAGATTTTACAAAAGTACGATTTCTTGAATAATTATTTGATAGAAAATAATGTTTGGTATGAGAATATTGTGTATTTTTGAAAAAAAATAGATTATGAGGTATATTTATTATGTGTTGTTGGCATTTGTTCTTATGATTTTTGGTGCAAATGGCTATTGTGTTTTTGGTCAAAGTGTGAAGAAGGAAATTGTGAAGGATAATGAGAGTTATAGAACCGATATGAATAAGGAGTTTGCTGATAGCGCGGAGAGTCCGTTGACGAAAGAAGGTTTGAAGACGTTTAAGAAGATAGCTTTTTTTAAGATAAAGTTGAAATATCGGGTGGTGGCGAAATTAGTGCTGACGCCAAACGAAGTGCCTTTTGAAATGCCACGTTCAAAGGGCAATACGGGCACGTATAGGAAGTATGGGGAGGCGACTTTTTGGTTGAACGGCAAGGTGTGTAAGTTGAATGTGTATCAATATATGAAACTTATAAACGATGCGCAGTATAAGGATGATTTGTTTTTGCCATTTAAGGATTTGACAAACGGCAAACAGACGTATGGAGGTGGAAGGTTTTTGGAGTTGAAGATTCCGGTGGGCGATGAGTTGGTTATAGATTTTAATAAGGCTTTTAATCCATCGTGCTGTTATCATAATCCGAAGTATTCGTGTCCGATTCCGCCTGCGGAGAATCATTTGGCGGTGGAGATTTTGGCAGGGGAGAGGGTGTATAAGGGGAAGGAATAGGATGGATTATTCAAATTGCTAATTGAAAGTTGATAAAAACTTTTGCCACAAAAGCTGCCAATCCCATATACCTCCATACCAACAACCATCCCAAGCATACGTTAGTTGAAGGTTATAAATTGCACATAACACAAATAGGCAAATGATACTATATGAAAGTATTTTAGAAGTAGCTATTTTTTTCCATAAGAAGATGGCAGGTGTGATGAAAATCGTTAGGTATTCAACATAAGCGCGGTTTCCGAAACCGCATCCCATTGACCAACTCCACCAAGAAGCAATTATGTAACTTAAAACAAAAAAGAGCGATAGATACATCCAGCCGTTCTTTTGTTTGTCAAAAATCATCTTACCTATACCTATTATTATAAATAACCAAATTGGAGTGTAGATAAATAGTCCGTTTTGTGTGGAAAACCACACCTTGAATATCTGAGGATTAAATAGGTTGGTAAAAGATTCTCCTTTATAAGAGTATGAGAAATAATTTCCTGATGCATATTTCCAATAGAAGAACTGTAAGGAAATTATTAGCATTGCCGGTAGTAATACAATAATAGTTTTTTGAGGTTTAATTTTTTTGAAATCAGAAAGCCAAAGTTTTAGTTTGTCTTTTTGGAGAAGGATTAGGAACAAAATAAAAATTATATTAATAGGTCGCACGACTATTAATAAGGCAAATAACAGTGATAATAAAAGTAGGTGCGTTTGCTTTTTTAAGTCAAAAAAATCAATCAACCATATTAATGTTGCAAAAATTGCAAAGGAATAAATGTGCGACATTCCTGTTTCGTCAATTGCATAATAATACAGGTTGGTAGCAGCGATTAAAAAGAATAGTGCAAAGAAACTTAACTTTTTACTAAAACGTTTGTTTAGATATTTCCACAGAAAAAACAACCCCATTACTAAGTAGAATACAGCAGCAAAATCAATGGAGCGGTTATATGGCATAGAGAATCCATTATCGGGATAGCCAAGGGGTTTTGCTATAAAATGAACAATAAGAAAAAAAGGAGCCTGCAATAATGCTACACCATAATTGCATTTTGTTTTGACGACATTGTTGATGGTGTCAATTATAAAACCACCACCAATTTTGTCAGTAATAGAATCGGGAAAAGAGCTTGCATCAAAATGATAGATGAAAGTCAATGGGAGATAGACATAATATCCGGCTTTATCAGCCCAAATTTCGCTATGATAATTAAATATTCCAGAACGCGAATGTTTGTTTAATGTTAGAAAAATGAAAAGTGCAGTTATCAATAGCCACACAAATATTGTTATGAATTTGTTTTTTTTCACTTAAAAAATTTATCGAAATTATATATAAAAACGAATTATTTGCTGCTCTTAACAAGCATAAAACTGCTTTTTATTTCGAATGATGCAACGGTAACGAAATACATCCCATCAGCAGCATTTGATATGTCTATTTTATAAATGTCGCCTAAGGAAGTTTCCCACTTGCCTCTGAATATTTCCTGCCCGACAACATTAATAACCGAAATATCATAGTTTTGCTTGCTGTTGCTTTCTTTAAGATTGATATTATATTTCCCTTCAGAGATATTAGGGTAAATACCAAATAAATCATTTTCTGATACAATCGGAGGTTCTTCAACATCAAGGATATGTTCATACGTAGTTGAATAGCTGCAATCATTTCCTATCTTGACGACAAAAAAGTTGGATAAAGCTGTTCCAAACCCTTCGGTATAACCAACGATAGCAAAGCCTTTATCGGCAGTTTGTATTGCCTGATAACCAGCGTCATCAAATAATGAACTGGATGTAATGCTGAATTTAAAATTTGCAAAATCCCTCATGATAATCAAAGATAAATCTTTAGAGCCATTAAGGGCTGTTGTATAACCGGTAATCAAAAAATGTGCAGAATCGGTAAAATTAATATTGTATGCAAGTTGATCGCCATTTTTAATATCCCAGAATTCGGGCAATTTCCAAATATAATTACGGTTTTTATCAAACTTCATCAACCAAGTTTCAAGCCCAATAGCATTATAACTTGTGGTGGAACCGACAAATACAAAACCCGAGTCGGGGGATTGCTTTATTGAGTAAATAATGTCTTCTTTGTCTTGCCCGTAATTTTTTGTCCATATTGTATCTCCGTTTTTATTGAGGTTGATAACATAAGCATCATAATCTCCAAATCCAAAACTCTTGGTGGTTGCTCCTATGAGATACGTGCTATCAAAAAGAACGTCAGCAGACATGGCATAATCTGCACTATCGCCACCGAAAGTTCGCGTCCATAGCGTATCACCAAGATAATTGGTTTTGACAATATAGATATTTCCATTTGCAGCACCATAGGAATAGGTTTGCCCCACCATTAGGTAGGCGTTGTCTTTAGTTTCGACAACTGCATTCGCAATATCCCAATCGCTGCCACCATAGTAGCGCTCCCATTCAATATTGATGTTAGAATCTGTCTTTATCAACAACATGTCGTAGCCATTTTCTGGATGTTTGTTGGTGAAACCGCTAATAAGATATCCCTTGTCGGAAGTTCGAATAAAGTCGTTTGCCCAGTAAAGAGAAGCATCACCAATAATTTTTTCGGATAGAATGATTCCCAAGGAATCGGTTTTGATGATACTGATGTTGGTATTGCCCGAAACAGCACTAACATTACCCATCATATAAAATCCGCGATCGCTGGTTTCAATTATGCGTTTGCCGAAGTTATAAGCCATGCTGCCATAGGTGTGATTAAACTTTACAGATTGCGCCTTTATAGTATATTGCAGACACATTAAACTACATAAAGTTAAAAAAGAAAAGAGTAATGACTTTTTCATCTTACAAAGTTTTAATTATAGAAACAAATCCACCCAAACCCGCTGCTTTCTTAGCATCCAAATAGGAGTTGATGAAAGCCGTGCTCAATTCTATATAGAATTTCTGTTTTACAGATGCCGAAATACCAAGCCCACAATTAAATTTGCCATAACCCCCGTACTCAAAATTGGGTGCGATACAGATACTCGACTTCTTTATAGAAATGACATACGTAGGAACAAATCGAATCAAAGGATTGAAATGTAAAAAATGATAATGAATCAAAGTCAGCGACAGCGACAATCTGTTATTGAAGAAATAATGCGTATAATTCACCGAAGCTCTCATCGGAATCATTTCGGTGAAAGCAGATTGATCGCCAAAAGCAAACTCATTCATGATGCTGTCCTGCGTGAGTCCTGTGTTGGTAGCCGAATTCAAATCGAAGATATCTTTAATTTCAATACCTTCAAAATATACCAAAGTATCCTTTTTATACTGTTGAGAATGGTTATTCCAACGTATAAACCCAAGGTCTTCCACTTTAACTTCAATCGAACTTTTTGGATTGCGTTGATAAAATGACAAATCCAAACACATTCCTGCACCATTTTCCGCACCAAATTTTGTCCTAACAGTATCCGAACGTCGCATATTCACATTCATATCTAAGGAAAGATATTCCGCATTCTCCTGTGTGAAAAAAGAAGCTGACGGAATAGAATACTCCATCAAACTCTGACCATTATTAAAACCCAATCCTGCAGAAAAAACCTGAACTTTCGATTGTTTAAACCACGTTTTTACCACACCCACTTTGAATTGTTGATAGCTCATCGTTTTGAACGATTGCTTGTCGAATGTTGCCGACTGCCCCGCCAAATCTCTATTTCCAAAGAAGATGAGATGAAAAAAGTCTTCATGGAATTTCACTTCCATCATATTATGGTTTTCGTATGCAGCATAATAACTAAACCCGTTCTTTTTTGCAGGAACATTAAGGCGCAAACTGCTGTTAAAGAAATAGCCAAGCAGATTATGTTGACCGTTAAGCCTATTCCAATTCTGTGTCTTGAGTGGCGTATCCAAAAAACTTCCATAATAGAACTTGCTCACAAACTGATTCGTCAACCCATTAGAATTCATATATAACTCGGATGTCAAGTCAAGATAAATCTTTTGATAATCTATCGCCTGATAGCTTTCATGCTCCGAAGCCACCATAGGTGCTGAGGTTCCTAAGGGACAATACGTAAATTTATACTGCCCAAAGGCAGGCGTCCCAATAAGTTCTGCGATGAGCAAACTTATGGATAGGAGTGTGTATTTGATGAAACGCTTCTTCATACAATCTACATCTCCACCAAATAATTAAAATCCCCGGTAACTTTCAACTTAAGCCTATAATAGCTATAGATTTTAACGAAATTGCTTACGCCTGCCGTGTTGAAACGCGCCTTTACCCTAACTTTTTTCGTGCTGAACAATGCCAAATATTTACTCTCTGACAACCACACTTCCAATTCCGAACGCTTTGGACTTATCACTTTATAATCCGCATCTAACATCGGCGCATCTATCAAAGTCGGCACAAACAGCGAATCACTGATTTGATTATTAGCATCCAACATATATATCTGCACATCGGCACTAAACGGAAACCCATTATCCACAATCAACTTCAACTTCCCCGACGACGGATTATCGTTATACGTTCCCAAATCTAACACCACATCTTCCGACAAGGTCAAATCGTTCGCTATAAACGACAACGGAATCTCCAAATTCAGCGAAGCATTCAAATAATTTCCATAATAAATGAAATCGTTCCCTGCCGAAACATTCCCCAACGGATTCGTAGTCACCTGCATTTTATACGAAATCTTGTCAGGCATATTCTCTATAATTTGTGGTATATTAGAGCTATTCATTTCAAAATTATACACCGATGGATTCACAGGTTGCAGCGGATTAAACGTCTCCGTAGCCCTCGATATATTTATCGTCTGTCCAATTATTGGGTCCGAAAGTGCTGTTGTTAAACCCGTCTGCGAATTCGTCGTGGCAATACTATTAAACATCACCCTTGCATCTATCCCAAAGCCATTCTCCACCGACAAGGTCAGTTTTGCACTCTCCAAATTAAACGAACCCGCCACGATGTTATTAAACATATCAATCTTCGTAGTGTCAGGTCCAAAAACCGTATATTGACTACCGAAATACCCTTTCGCGTATGCAAACGACAAATCCTCGAACCGCACATTAAAATTAAAAATATCTGCATTCGTCATCGTAACCGTATCCGCATTCGCGTCCAATTGCGCTATCGTTTGATTCGTCAAAATGTTCGAACTAACGTGTGTAGGTCCTCTCATATCCAAACTATAACCCGACAAATCCACCAACCGTTCCACATGCGTCGTGCCTCCCACAGGTGCTGCCGGAATCAACTCCGTCACCTGAAAAGCAACCCCATTTTTCCGCGCGTATGGTATTTTATAGGTAACGTATGATGGCTGTGTAATCGTAGCAAAAACCTCCAACACCAAAAACCCCTTATGAAAATCCACTTGCGCCACATCTGCATTCGGAATATTCAGCACTGAATTCTCCGTAAAATTAAAAAATATCTGTCCCGGATGCAACACCACTCCGCCCAAGGGTGGCAAATACTTATGTGAGATAGTATCCGGAAAATTCACCAACGAATCCAACGAGAAATTATAAAACTGATACTTATACACCAAGTTCAACGAATTATCGGGGTTCATCTCCAACAGCGAATCAGGCACTATATCATTAAAACCCAAATCAGCCACCAACAAAGGAGCATACACCGCCACATCCCAACTCGGACTCACCTTTTTCTTGCAGCCTCCCACAACAAAAACCAAAATCACCGCCAACACAAACCACCTTATTTTACCACTTAAACACATAGAAACATAAAATTTTTAACCATTAAGACCACAAAGATACACAAAGAAAATAATATCAAGCGCTCTTTTCATATTTAATTCCCAACTCAATAAACCATTCAACTTATTTCCTGACACTGTAAAATGCGTAATTAGTAATTCGCAAATTCGTAATTCGTAGTGTTCCGGAACTCTAAACTCCGAACTCCGAACTAAAAAACTCAATACCCATACTTCCCCCCCCATCTCTTCTTCAAAAACTCCCGCAACTCCTTCTCCCTTGCATTCCCTTGAGGCTCATAAAACTTCGTCCCCGCTATTTCCTTCGGCAAAAACTCCTCTGCCACAAAATTATCCTCATAATCATGCGCATACTTATACGCCTTGCCGTAGCCTATCTCCTTCATCAACTTCGTCGGTGAATTCCGCAGCGCCAACGGCACCGCCAAATTCCCGCTCTGCTTAATCTGCGCGTGCGCATTTTTTATCGCCATCAGCGACGCATTACTCTTGGGCGAACTCGCCAAATAAATCGCCGTCTGCGACAAAATCAACTCACACTCCGGGTATCCAATCATCTGCACCGCCTGAAAACAATTCGTCGCCAACAGCAGCGCATTGGGGTTCGCGTTCCCTATATCCTCCGACGCCAAAATCAGCATCCTTCTCGCTATAAACTTCGGATCCTCACCCCCGTCCACCATCCTTGCCAACCAATACACCGCCCCATTCGGGTCGCTTCCCCGCATCGACTTTATAAACGCCGAAATAATATCATAATGCTGCTCCCCCAACTTATCATACAACGCCAAATTCTGCTGAATCACATCCATCACCAACCCATTCCCTATACGTATCTCCCCCTCAGCCCCCCGTTGCGAATCCACCACCAACTCAAACGCATTCAACAACTTCCTCGCATCCCCGCCGCTCACTCGTATCAACGCCTCGCTCTCCTCAACCGCAATCTTGCGTCCCAACTCCTGCTCCAAAATCCCTTGCGCCTTCCCCAAAATCCTCAGCAGCTCCCCCTCATCCAGGTTCTTCAAAATATACACTTGGCAGCGCGACAACAGCGGCGAAATCACCTCAAACGACGGATTCTCAGTTGTCGCCCCTATCAGCGTAATCACCCCTTTCTCCACCGCGCTCAGCAGCGAATCCTGCTGACCTTTATTAAACCGATGAATCTCATCAATAAACAAAATCGTCTTCTCCCGTCCTGCCGTCGCCTGTTCAATCACAGCCCTCACGTCCTTCACCCCCGAATTCACCGCGCTCAGCGTATAAAACGGGCGGTCCAACATCCGCGAAACAATAAACGCCAACGTCGTCTTACCCACCCCCGGCGGTCCCCACAAAATCATCGACGGCAGCGTCCCCCCCTCAATCGCCTTCCGCAGCACCGCCTCCCGTCCAATCAAATGCTGCTGACCAATATAGTCATCAAAACTCGCAGGTCTCATCTGTTCCGCCAAAGGTTCGTTTCGTATCATATCTCAAATTAAAGCCCAAAATTACTAATAATATCAATACGTAAACAAAAAAATGTAGATAGTAACTCCTTATTTACGATTTGAGATTTTGGATTAGGACATCATTCGTTGGTAACAAACTGTTGGAAACATAGTGGTAGTGCGTTACCCGCTATATATGGCTTGTTGCCCGCTATATTTGATGAATTACCCGCTATATAAACCTATTTGCCCGCTATAGAGAGGATGTTGCCCGCTATAGAGAGCTCATTACCCGCTATCATTGGTTCATTGCCCGCTATAGAGAGGTCGTTAATCTCTATAGAGGACTCATTAATCTCTATAGAGGACAAATCTATGTCTATAAAGAGGTCGTTAATCTCTATAGAGGACAAATTTATGTCTATAAAGAGGTCGTTAATCTCTATAGAGGACAAATTCATGTCTATAGAGAGTTTGTTAATCTCTATATGAAGCTAATTGCCCGTTTTTACTGGTGTGTTACCTTTTATATTTCACTATTTAACCGCTATATTGAGAAATTCACACCTTATTATTAGCAAGTTGCATATTTATAATATTGATAGGCTTACAATGGCTTGAACCTCCTCGTAAGGGGTTTATTAAAAATTGAAACGAACAAAAGAATTCATCAGTTCCCTGTAGATATCAATCAAACTCAGCAGAGCGTAAAGTCCGCCGCTAACGATTAAAATTATCTTCCACACTTTGTTTTTCACAACAAAAGCAAGCAGCAATGGTATAGCCGCCCAAATTAGACCGAAGAAATGACTTACATACTGCAATGTATGCCAATTCTCCGAACTCATTTTTGAGAAAACCATCCAAAACAATTTCGAAAACATCAAAAAGATGCCGATTCCAATAATCACACTATCAGAATACTTTGTATTACCACAACATTCCTGATGTTGCCCTTGCAAATCGCTTCCGCAATTCACACATACCGAAGCATTCGCTTCATTTCCTACTCCACATTTCTTACAATTCATAAAATTAGATTTTTAAATTAATACTTTTGAAAATAAATGTAAAGATACGAATAATTTGATTCCACAACATTTTTTTTTAAATAAAAATTTCTTCATCTTCAATTAGTCTATATCTGCAAATCGTAATCGGATACGCGAATATCGTCTTCGGATACCTCGACTTAGCATTTGGCAACCGATCCTTCGCTTACTACCTATCTTATCAAATGAATCATCATCAATGATTTATCCACAAATAGCTCCTAAAATCACATAAAAAGCACAAACTCGTCTAACGGTCCCTCGAAAAATACTTTTTTAGCCGCAATTGCGATAGCGATAAACCTAAAATCACCACAAAAATGCCGCCTATTTTCAAGGGAGTGAAAGTTTCGCGTCCCATAAAGTAAGAAAGTGTTGCGGTGAAGATGGGAATCAGGTAAGTGAATATGGATGCTTTCGTAACACCTATCTTTTGTGTGCCAATCGTGAATAGAAAGAATGCCATTGCCGAAGCAAATATAGACAACAACACGATGTTCCACACTAACTCCGAATTTATATGAACCGTGAATAAGATATCCATATCAAACAGTAAAACTAATGGCAAAAAATAAAAGATTCCGATTACGTTCTGCATGGAAATGATGGTGTAGGCATTATATTTCTTGCCAAGCATCTGTAAAATATAACTATACCCCATAACACTTGCCACGGCTATCATCAAAAACATCAAACCTAAAGGAGATGCGGCAAAACTTAAGTCTTTATTCAGCACAACCATCAATACTCCCAAAAAGGCAATGAAGATTCCGAAGAAAGTTCCCGATTTGATAGGCTCTTTGGCTAAGAAAAACATGGCAAAGGGCACAAACAAAGGTATGGTAGAGATGATTATTGCCGCAACCGTTGGCGCAACATATTTCAATCCATAACTTTCGCCCAAATAATAAATCAAAGGTTCGAAGAATGCCAACAAAAGAAACATGTGGAAGTCTTTGCGCTTGATGCGTTGCAGTTTCCCCAAGATTAATGACAAAGTGACAAGAAACAAGGACGCAATCACCAAGCGGATGAACACCGTGGACAGTGGGTTGAGGTACTTAAACACCGTTTGTGTCCATAGGTAGGAGAAACTCCAAAACACCATGGCGAGGGTGAGCAATAGATATGTGAATGCCTTATTTGTTTTCATATAGGTGCGCAAAAGTAATGAAATATTTGATGCCCTTCGTTGGCGGATTGCAGAAAAACATCTTGGGTACATCCGATATCTAATAAACTATTCGTATTTTTGCAGAAAAACTTCATGCCCGACAAAGCGAAACATAAGAAACTACCCCCATTATTTGTGATTAAAGCCACGATGGGCTTGCGCAATTTCTTGGTAAAGATTACAAAAGGAATGTTGCCCGCAAATTTTGTTATGTTGGAAGAAGCTTCCGCCATTTGGAAAGCGAAGTCCATTGAAGTTGCAGCCCAATTAAATATTTCGGACTATTTGGAGGAAAAACCCCTGCCGATTTCCCAATTAGCAGCCCTCGCGGAATGCAATGAAGACGCCTTGTATCGCATGATGCGTACCTTGGCAGGAGAAGGTATCTATAAAGAACTTTCGGATAAACATTTCACAAACACGAAGCTCTCGAAAGCCATCCAAACAAAGGAAGATTCGGTGAAGTACTTCGTGATGCATCATGTGGGCGTGAACAATTGGGATTTGGTGGGCGATTTATTGAATTGTGTGAAGACCGGCGAGAATGCCATCACCCATAAATTCGGAATGGAGCCCTTCGAGTATCTGGAAAAGCATCCCGAAAAAAATAACATCTTCAACAAAGCTATGACGGAGACCGCAGAATTGTCGGGAAGCATATTTTTGAATGCTTATAACTTCTGCAACTATAAAAAAATCATTGATATCGGTGGGGGGCAGGGACATTTGTTGGCGCAGATATTGGAAAAATTCCCCGCTACAGAGGCTATTTTGTTCGACCAGGCACATGTGGTGGGCGATGCACTGAATCTCTTAAAACAAAATGGAGTTGATGATCGTTGTAGCATCGTTGAAGGAAGTTTTTTCGCATCCATACCACCAAACGGTGATCTTTATATCTTGAAAAACATACTGCACGATTGGGATGACTCAACATCCGCAGAAATTCTTCAAAAGATTCGTGCAGCCATGCTTCCTCATAGCAAATTGCTATTGATTGAGACCATTATCAAACCAAATAATAAACCTTCGTTTGGGAAATTTATAGACTTGCAAATGCTTATTGGAACTTCAGGCGGGAAGGAAAGAACGCTTGAAGAATTTACGAAACTTTTGACTGAGGCGGGATTTGCCTTCCGACGTGTTATTGAAAATGCAACCCCTTTCAGCTTTATAGAAGCTGTTACCAATTAATTTCTTACTCCATAAAATGAAAATACTCCTCATAAGTCCCGGCTCGCCCGACGAAATTGATAATTTGATTATTCGCCAAATTCCTTATCTGTTTGCCAAAGCATTCACGGCACCTCATGCAATCGCCACGGTGGCAGCATTGACTCCGCGGGAACACGAAGTTACGCTCCATGATGAATACATGAAAGGTCCGGTGGATGATTTTTTGCCCGAGACCGACTACGATATCATCGGGGTGAGCATCACTTCTAATCAACTGCAACGAAGTTTGAAGATAGCACAGTTGTGTAAGAAATTTTGTCCGAAATCATTATTAGTGGTGGGCGGCATCGGTGTCGAGACGCTCATCTATAAAAATAAGGAAGACATTGATGTGGTTTTTCATGGCGAAGCGGAAGACACTTGGGGCAGATTTTTGGAGGATTACAAGACGGGCACATATCAGCGGGTGTATAAAAACGTTTCGAAGCCCGACATGACCAAAACTCCGCCCCCCCGTTGGGATTTGATAGCGAAAGATATTTGCGCTTACAATTCCGTTTCGGTTCAGACCACGCGCGGATGTCCATTTGACTGCAGTTTTTGCGATGTTATCTATACTTACGGTCGAAAACCGCGCAGCAAATCAATAGAACAGGTGTTGGAAGAAATCCGTAGGTTGAATGATTTGAAAGTGATGATGGTTTTCATTGCAGATGATAATTTTGCGGGAGATAGGAAGTATGTGAAAGATCTCTTGCGGCAGTTAATTGTGTTAAACAACTCGTTTAAAGTGCCGATGGGCTTCTTTACCCAATTGGATATCACGGTGGCAGAGGACGATGAGCTGTTGGAGCTGTTAGCCGATGCCAATTTTTATAACTTGATGATAGGAATTGAATCGGTGAACGATGATTCGCTGAAGGATATGAACAAAAAGCAAAATATCGGTGTGTCGGCAACTGCGGCTATTAAGAAAATTCAGTCCTATGGCATGGCGGTGTTGGTTCACATGATTATTGGCGCAGATTCTGACGACGAAACGGTGTTCGACAAGACCGCGAATTTCGTGCAAGAGGCAAACATCATCTTCCATATATGTCATACTTTGGCAGCGCCTCCGGGCACGAAGATGTGGTATGACTATAAACGGCAAGGACGTCTGGTGACCACCGAGCATGAGGAAGCGAGCGACAAAATGGATATCATCACCAATATAATTCCAAAAAATATGTCGCGCATCGAACTGTTTGAGGGGTTGGCTGACTATTGGGATAAGATTTATGTGCATGAAAAGTTTCTCGAACGTGCGTTGGGCTATATAAAAGGTATCAATTACACTCCCATGGCTAAGCCTCCCGGGTTTTCTTCCTTTTGGGCGATGCGAAAAATGATGGGAAGTATGTTTATGTACTTCATGTTTAAAATCCCTAAGAAAGATCGGCAGACTTTCTTTAAGATATTGCGCGCTACCGATAAAAAAAAGTTGGGGTTTCTGATGCCGAAGATAGTATATATGTACACTTTTTTCATTATTGATTGTAAGCGCTCTGCTTATGATGCAAAAGTGGCGCGCGAAATGGCACAATGGGAGCGCGACAATCCCACAAAGGTGAAAGTGGATTCGTGCGACATCCCCGTTTCGGAGAAAATTCGCGAAAATGGCAAACATTTGGTGGCGGAAGCCTACAAACATGTGCGCAGTCATACGCCCAAGAAAGAAATCATCTATAAAACTATCGTTGCCGCTATGCTCGACTTCAGCGACCGCTTTGGCGATACCTTTGAAGGCATGGACGACTTCCACAGAGAGCATATTCGCGACATTTGCGACCGAGCGATGCCCAAGGTGATAGCCACAACCGCAGAAACCACAGCAGAATTTCCCGAGCAACAGCCTGCGGGTTTCACACGCGAGATCATGGATGCATTGGACAATGCGGTTCGCTACCGAAATATGTATAAAGAGGAAGTGTGAAGTGCCTAAAGTTTGGAGTACTTAAAGTTTGCAGGACGCATACGGCTCCAAATCCAAAAATTTATTTTATTTGCATAGAGAAGAGGAGCTATGGAGCGAAAAACTTCTGAACCGTTGAATTGGGTGGATTTTATTTTTATAGAAAGATATAACACATTGATATACAATTGTTTTATTTCTTTGAAATATGTATAGGTTTAAATCCTCATCTATGTTTATTTTTTATGAGAAAGATATTCCATTATGTTGATGTAGAAATATACTTAAAAAGCATATTTTATCAACATTCAAACATACAATAAATGTAAAATATCCAATTTGGATGTTTGACAAACCTTGCGTGATTTTAAAAAATCAGACGTAATCTGTTGACAAACCTTGCATGATTTTAAAAAATCAGACCTAATCTGTTAACAAACCCTGCATGATTTTAAAAAATCAGACCTAATCTGTTAACAAACCCTGCATGATTTTAAAAAATCAGACCTAATCTGTTAACAAACCTTGCTTGATTTTTTAAAATTAGACGTAATCTGTCATAAGGTTTGCAAGGAAAAAAAATAATTTAATGGAGTTAAAATACTCATTTATAATGATATTCCATTGTATGGTTGATTCCCCTACGCATTACGAATGGCAAACTACGAATTACGCATTACGAATCCAACGATTTTTCGGATTGAGCATTTTCTCAAATGGCGTCTCAAAACAAGCTAATATAAGCTGATTTGGACTTTGATATTTTGGTGTTAGTGCACACGTTTTGCGAGTATTTTTCATATTACCTTGCATTTGTTTGTGCAAATATAGCTATAAATAGCTTAATGCTAATAGAAAAAATGTTTTTCGGTAGACCATTTAGTAAGCACCATCTATCACCAATCATAAATTCCTTTCACCTCCCCACATAACTCCTGGGACTTATCGCCATCAACTCCTTTTTAATATCATCTGTTACGTCAAGATTTTCTATAAATTCTCTAATACTTTCCTTAGTGATACTTTGATGCGTTCGTGTCAAAGTTTTCAGGGCGTTGTAGGGGTCAGGATAGTTTTCGCGACGCAAGATAGTTTGAATGGCTTCAGCAACCACCGCCCAGTTTTGTTCCAAGTCGGCGGCAATTTTACTTTCATTGATGATGAGTTTATCTAAGCCACGCTTCAGCGATTTCAGTGCGATGAGCGTATGCGCCATCGGCACACCTATGTTGCGTGTTACTGTCGAATCCGTCAAATCGCGTTGCAGGCGCGAAATGGGCAGCTTTGCCGACAAATGTTCCAGTATGGCATTTGCCATTCCGAAGTTGCCTTCCGCATTTTCAAAATCTATTGGGTTCACCTTATGCGGCATAGCCGACGAACCTACTTCATCTTTCTTAATCTTTTGTTTAAAATATTCCATCGAAACATAGGTCCACACATCGCGACACAAATCTATGAAGATGGTATTTACCCGTTTCAGCGTGTCGAAATAGGCTGCCAAATTATCGTAATGCTCAATTTGGGTGGTGCATTGTTGCCGTTTCAATCCCAAACGATCCAGAAAAACATTGCCGAAATCATGCCAATCCGTGTTCGGAAACGCAACAAAATGCGCATTGAAATTGCCGGTGGCTCCCCCAAACTTCCCTTCATAAGCTATCACATCAAAATAACGAATCTGACTCTGTAAACGTTCCACAAAAACCCGTATCTCCTTGCCCAACAAAGTGGGCGAGGCGGGTTGCCCGTGTGTACGTGCTAACATCGGGATATGTTTCCACTCGTGCGCCATCAAATTCAAAGTATCCGTAAGCATATTCAGCATCGGCAGCAGTACGTTTATCTGCGCTTCTTTAATCAACAATGGCATGGCGGTGTTGTTGATGTCCTGCGAGGTTAGCCCGAAATGAATATATTCTTTGTATGCGCTCAACTGTAACGTATCAAACTTCTCGCGCAGAAAATATTCCACAGCTTTTACATCATGATTGGTTACCGCCTCAAACTCCTTCACCTTGAGCGCATTTTCCATCGAGAAATCCAAATAAATGTTGCGAATTTTCAGCACATCTTCCTGCGTCAAACTCTTCAAATAAGGCACCACCACATGCAATTCGATGAAATACTCTGCTTCCACATATACACGCTTTTTGATGAGTGCATACTCCGAAAAATAATCAGATAATATTTCGCTTGCCTTATGATAGCGACCATCTATAGGCGAAACGGCGGTTAAGGGATTTAGTTCCATGACTTGTTATTTTAGATTTAAAATTATAGATTGATGGCATGAATAGGTTTCAAGTTCAGAGTTTAGAGTTTTGAGTTCAGGGTTTAGAGTTTGGAGTTCAGAGTTTAAAGTTTTCAGGTTGCGGATTGGATAATACGTTTATCTTTTATCCGACGCTTCCTTCGAGGCTGATGGATAGTAGTTTTTGGGCTTCGACGGCGAATTCCATAGGGAGTTTGTTGAGGACTTCTTTGGCATAGCCGTTGACGATGAGGTTGATGGCGCTTTCTTGGTCTATGCCACGTTGTTTGCAGTAGAAGAGTTGGTCGTCGGAGATTTTGGAGGTTGTGGCTTCGTGCTCGACAATGGCGGTTTTGTTGTCCACCTTGATGTAGGGATAGGTGTGTGCGCCGCACTTGCTGCCCATCAGGAGGGAGTCGCATTGGGAATAGTTGCGGGCATTGGTGGCACCTTTGGCAACTTTGACAAGCCCACGATAGGAGTTGTCGCTTTTGCCGGCAGAGATGCCTTTGGAGATGATGGTGGATTTGGAGTTTTTGCCAAGATGTATCATTTTGGAGCCTGTGTCAGCTTGTTGATGGTTGTTGGTTACAGCCACGGAATAGAATTCGCCAACGGAATTGTCGCCTTTGAGGATGCAACTGGGATATTTCCAAGTGATTGCAGAGCCAGTTTCGACTTGTGTCCACGATATTTTTGAGCTATTGCCCTTGCAGATGCCACGCTTGGTTACAAAATTAAAGATGCCGCCCTTGCCGTTTTTATCGCCAGGGTACCAATTTTGAACGGTGGAGTATTTGACTTCTGCATCTTCGAGTGCGATGATTTCTACTACGGCGGCATGAAGTTGATTTTCATCGCGCTGCGGAGCTGTGCAGCCTTCCATGTAACTGACGTAAGCACCTTCGTCGGCAATGAGCAAAGTGCGTTCGAACTGCCCCGTGTTGGCTGCATTGATGCGGAAATAGGTGGAAAGCTCGATGGGACAACGGGTACCTTTGGGGATGTAGCAGAAGGAGCCGTCGGTGAAGACAGCGGAATTAAGCGCAGCGAAATAATTGTCGCCAACAGGAACCACAGAGCCTAAGTATTTTTTAATTAGGTCGGGATGATTTTGGACGGCTTCGCTGATGGAACAAAATATGATACCTTTATCTTCTAATACCTTTTGATAGGTAGTTTTTACAGAAATGCTATCAATGACGGCATCAACGGCAACACTCGACATGAGTTTCTGTTCGTTGAGGGGGATGCCAAGTTTCTCGAAAGTTTTGAGTAAGTCGGGGTCCACTTCATCGAGACTGCCGAGTTTTTTGGTATTTTTTGGAGCAGCATAGAAGATTATTTCTTGATAATCAATGGGCGGAATGTTGAGGTGTGCCCAGTCGGGCATCTTCATGGTGAGCCATTTTTGATAGGCTTTGAGACGGAATTCGAGCATGAATTCGGGTTCGTTTTTCTTCGCAGAAATAAAGCGGATGATGTCTTCATTTAGCCCTTTGGGGGCTGAATCCATTTCAACATCGGTGAAGAAGCCGTATTTGTATTCGCCATGCGTTAGTTCGTCGAGAATGTCATTATTTTCCATGTGTAGTATTTATATTTTCTCTAAATAATACTACAAAAGTAGAAAAATATTGTGTATGCGAGCTTATTTACGGATAATTTCTGCGCCAAGGTTGCGCAAACGTTCGTCAATGTTTTGATAACCACGGTCAATTTGTTCGATATTGTTGATGGTGCTTTTTCCATTGGCAGAGAGTGCAGCAATGAGCAAAGCTACTCCGGCACGTATGTCGGGCGAAGTCATGATGATGCCGCGTAAGGGATTTTGGCGGTTTAGCCCAATAACTGTAGCGCGATGGGGGTCGCAGAGGATTATTTTGGCACCCATATCAATGAGCTTATCTACAAAAAACAATCGGCTTTCGAACATCTTTTGGTGAATCAATACGCTTCCTTTTGCCTGAGTGGCAACCACAAGGGCAACGCTGATAAGGTCGGGGGTGAAGCCGGGCCAAGGAGCGTCGGATATGGTTAAGATGGAACCGTCAATGTAATTCTCTATCTCGTATTCTTCTTGCGCAGGAATGAAGATGTCGTCGCCGATGCGCTCGATTATAATTCCAAGTTTTCTGAAGACATCGGGAACTATTCCAAGATGTTTGTAGCCACAATCCTTGATGGTGATGCTCGACTGAGTCATGGCAGCTAAGCCAATGAAACTACCAATTTCAATCATATCGGGCAACAAACGATGTTCGCATCCATGCAAAGATGTTACGCCTTCGATGGTGAGCAGGTTGGAACGAACACCGCTGATTTTAGCACCCATATTGTTGAGCATGTTGCATAATTGCACCACATAAGGTTCGGAAGCAGCGTTAAGAATGGTGGTGGTTCCTTCAGCCATCACGGCAGCCATCACGATGTTAGCCGTTCCTGTTACGGAAGCTTCATCTAACAACATGTCGCAACCTATGAGTTTGTTGGCAATGATTTGATAGGTGTTGTTGGTATAGTCGTATTCAACCTTTGCACCCAAGTTTTGCAAACCCAAAAGGTGAGTGTCGAGGCGGCGGCGACCGATTTTATCGCCCCCAGGCTTGGGCATATAGGCTTTGCCAAAACGAGCTAACAAAGGTCCAATGAGCATCACGGAACCGCGAAGGCTAGTAGTTTGTTCTAAAAACTTAGGCGAAGCAAGATAATCCATACGGATATTATCTGCTTTAAAACTATAGGTATCGTGGGATAGTTTGATGACATCAACACCTAAATCGGAAACTAATTCGATGAGTTTGTTGACGTCTTGAATGTTGGGGACGTTGCTGATTGTTATTCGTTCAGGGCAAAGTACCGTGGCGCAAATTACTTGTAATGCTTCGTTTTTTGCACCTTGTGGTACGATTTCTCCGTGAAGGGTTTTTCCGCCGATTATTTCAAATGATTTCATGTTTTGTTTTATTTCGTAAATGAATTAACAATAAGTCACGATGGATTTTTTTTTAAAATTCCTGATGATTATTATTTTATAATTCATTGCAAATATACAACAAAATAATCATTTTGCTGTGCATAATTTCTGAAATTCATCCACATTGAATGTGTTTGCTTCTAAACCTTCGTAGAATTTAATGATGTGTCCATTCCAAAGTAGGACGACTCCGGGTGTGTCGGCATTGCTGCCCAACAGGTCCCAAAAGGCTGGAACTTCCATAATTGTGTAAGGGAATTTACATTCAGCTATTGTGAAAAATTCAGGAATTTTGTCCACTTCTTCATTCATAAAAATAACATAAACGGGAGGCAAGGGAATTTTCTTCGCTAAGTCGTGTAATTGTTTGGCGGTGTGCTGACAATGATCGCAGCCGGCTGAGAAAAAACATAGGATTTTCTTTCCTTCATCGAGATGGACAGTTTTATTACTAAAGTTGGTGAGAAAACTATAGCGTGATTTCATCGGTGGAGGACCTTTTTCGACCGGAGCAGGTACTACGGCTCCCAGCGTGGAGTCATTATTTTTGACTGCATTATCTTGATTCGCAGGCTTTATCTTATCCACCGAAGGTGAATCAATCCTAAGAGAAGTTTCTTTAATTGAATCGCTTACATTTATGTTAGGCACAATTGCTTCTGTTTTTTTGCATGGACAAAACGTAAAGATAGCGAACATAAATAGGGCAGAGGCTAAATAGAGAGCCACGAGGTAAATGATTTTGTTTTCTCCTTTAGGTTTGTCGTTCACGTTTCTGAAAAGATAAATCAGCAGGGCGATGCAGATGATATTTTTGATGAATGCTTCTAAAGGTGTCATGGGAATGAGTTGTCCGAAGCAACCGCAATTTCCGGTCATAGCACCATGTGCAAACATTTCGATGGTGAGATGAACACAAAAAGCGGCTAAAAGCAAAATGGTGCCAGGAATCACTATCTTTTTGATATAGTGGGGCTGCAGGATTCCGAATCCAATGGCAATTTCTAAGGCAATGATGAGTCGGGCGAAGTAGGGGGCATTGCACCACGAAGCAAAACCTAAATCCACGAATTGTTTTTCGAATGCCCAAATCGGAAACATTTTGGCGATGCCCGATACCATAAACATAATGAATATGAATATCCTAATGCTCCAGGGGAGGTATTTCTTTAGTTTCGACATAGTTAGTGGGATGTGTTATTGAGTAATTTTTCCTTTCATAACCAGTATGAGGAATGAACGTGTTGGATCGTTGGTTGTTACCATCGCAGTTCTTTTTTCATCTCCCACGATGCTTGCAGTGTTGAATTCGATGGTGATTTTTCCGGTTTTATCCGCTGCGATATGGTCGCTACCTTCGATAGTTACTTTACAATCAGTTCTATAGGGTGTTGCTTTGCGGATAATCAACATATCTTTTCCTTTGTTGGTGAATTCGAATGTGGTTTTGACTGTTTCGCCCGATTTTGCCGTACCAAAGTCAATATTATCAGAAATAAATACAATTTTGGGTGCATTTTCTCTTTGTTCGGCAGTCAATTTGGAGAAATCGTCCATAAGGGTTGCGGAGATGTTAATTTTTTTGTTGGGAATCGTTGCATCATTTGTAACAAGGGTTAGCGTATCTGAAACCACGCCATATTCGCCTTTTTTGGAGGCGTCGTAGGTTATCAAAATTTTCGCATGTTGTTTGGGACCAATGGAATTAGGTTTGGCTGCGCAGGTAACGTAAGTCGGATAGTCTTTGAACGAAAGAGTTAGGGTTGCATCGCCTGCATTATAGAGCAGCATAGAATCTTTTTTGATTTCGGTGTTGGGTATGTTGCGCAAATAGAATCCTTTGCCGGGCATTCTGAGGCTTCCGTTCACGATAGGAAATGAATCTTGTAAGGTTTTGATTTTGGGGATGACTTCGCCTTTTATGGCAAGTGTGATGTCGGGGATGGCGGCATTGGAGTGCACCCAAATTGATTTGTCGAATGAGCCGGACATGTGATAGGGATTGTATATCCCTTTAACGTAACCGGTTTTTCCGGGTGCTACGGGCGTCATGGTCCATTCGGCACTGATGCAGCCGCACGATGGTTTGGCTTCTTGAATCCGAAGGGTGTCGGTGCCTAAGTTTGTAAATGTGTAGGTTGCAATCACTTTACCGCCCTCTTCTTTTATTTTTCCGAAATCGTGTGCCACGTTGTCGAACTTCAAAATGGCTTTGTTTTGTGCACTGACGGCGATGCTTAGAAGGCTTAATAGAAATAAAATCAATTTTGTTTTCATACGATGTTACTTTTTTGGAGTTTTTTGATTATTGAAATATTTTTGAATTATTTTTCAAATTTCCTGCGGATGAGTCATACCTTTTGTTTCATTTTATATAATGAATATCAAATGCTTGGCAAAAATCAATGCCTGCATGAAATCGTGTACAAAATTAAAAAAAAAATTATAATAATTCGCATTGTTATTTGATAGCATCAATAACAATTTTTTGGCAAAATTAGTATATAAAGGAGAGATATTTTTAAGCTATTTTTCAGCTTAAGCCACATTAATAACAAAGGTGATATGTCCTCTAAGTTCTAAATCTTCATTTTTGAGCATCACAAATTTGTAGGAAAGATCGCCAAGCAGCGCCGGAGAAATCGTTACGGTGTGTCCTGCGGGCAAATTATACCACAGTACCACAGTTGATTTTGCGTTTAGCGCCAATCCGATTTGCACATCAACGGTGCCATCATTGGTCATCGTGATGGTTTCGCCGGCTTTGAACAAGTGAATACATAATTTTTTGATGCAATGTTCTAAAATCATCACTATATAACGTTTTTCGTTGGCAGCCTTATATATCAATCGCATAGGAAAAAATGCCAACGCCTGAGCCGGATTTTCAATAAACACCAATATCAAACTGCAATAAACAAACCATAATCCTTTAGAAGCATTGTCAACGGCTTTTTTCACTAAAACCGAATTGTCTTTAACGGCAGTTTTGCCGCTGCTTTGTTTAGCAGTTTTGCCAGCCAACAAATCTGAATACGCCTGCACTTGAATTTTCAGGTCAGATAAAAGTGGATCACTACCAATGGCAACTATCAATGCATCCACACGGATTTTACGGTCGGTGCGCGAGCCTTTATAAAAACTTGTGGCACCATCAATCAGAAGCAGGTCATATTTTTCTGTACCTTCATTATATACGGCATCAATCTGACGTGTCCAACTCTTCAGGTTGATTTGCATATCTGCCACCGTCAATTTCACTTGTTTAGTAGCTGTTTTTTGTGCTTCAAGGAACGCAACTTGCTTTGGAGCTTCCGACTGCAGAACGGCATTGAGCGGAACATGATAATTTTTTGCTGCTATCACTCTTGCGTCGTTGCCTGTGTAGGCTAACAAAGAGTCGGTGGTGGATTGTGATATTTCCACTGCATTGGATAAGCAACTATCCATTGATACCTTTATGGGATTTTTACCCATGTGTGTGCCATAATTGTCTGCCATTTTCTTTCGATTTTTTTAATTAATACTACGATGAAAAATTTATTTTGGCACAAAAATACACATAATTATAATTAAACAATCTTTTTAGTGAAAATTTATTAAAATTCATTGATTTTTTTTAAAATATAGATGTTTTGAAAGCAATTTATTTTAGAAATATGATGACAAAGAATGTTCTAAATCACCTATTTAGTGAAATAGTTGAATCGTTTTTTTATGTATATTTATTTTATAAAAAAAATAGAGTTAGCATTGATATATAGAACTAAGTTTCAATAGAAAATTTAGTTTACATCCAAAAAAATAACTATATTCAATGAAAAATGTATTTTTCATCCATATTGGTTAACTAGATTCAATGGAAAATGTATTTTTCATCAAAACAAGTTAACTAGATTCAATGGAAAATGTATTTATCATCCATATTGGTTAACTAGATTCAATGGAAAATGTATTTTTCATCCATATTGGTTAACTAGATTCAATGAAAAATGCATTTTACATCAATAGTAAGTATTTTTTTTGATGAAAACACATTTTTCTAAAGGTTTATCTTATCATAAACCAATGAAAACAAGGTGATTAGAAGCATTTAGAAGCATAGTTCCATGCGTTGCTGAATTTTCGACTCATTGAAGGGATGTGGATTTTTTGGGGAATTGTGGTGTTTGAGGAAAATTCTTTAAACAACGTGGAATGTCTTCATTAATGAATATTTTAGAACTATTTCGCCACGATTGAGCTTAGATCTCGTGGTGGTCAATATTCCTATCGATATTATGTCCCAACTGGACTATCTTGCAAGCTGAAATTCTCTATCCCGTAGGGATTTGATGTTTATAGAAAATTTCAACATACGGTTTTTTACGTCCCGTTAGGGACGAAATATTTATACGGATAACAATGAAAAAACAATCATTGTTGCTTGAAAAAAATGGTTTTCATCACTTTCAATTCCTTACGGGGCTTAAGTTTCAGCTATATTACGTCCCTACGGGACTTACATAGTGTGTTGGTTTATTTTTCTATAAATATTATGTCCCTACGGGACTATCTTGCACGCTGAAACCAACTATTCCGTAGAGATTTATTGTTTGTAAAAAATTTCAACACACGGTTTTTTACGTCTCGTTATGGACGATATATTTAACCGGAAACCAATTAAAATAAGTAAAGAAAATAGGCTTTTGCGAAACATCAGTTATGAAGTTTAAATTTGCTCATCGCGATTTTTTCTCAATGATATTGACAAAATCGAAGCAAAAAAATGAGCTTCAACTATAATGATATGGTAGCATAATCAAAAATTGAAATCAACAAATTGCAACTGATTCAAAATTATCAATCAACAAATTTTTAAGGAATTTTAGGAATAAAAATTATAAATATGATAAAGTAATTGTTTACTTTTGCTTACAATTTTGATAGCATTATATTTTATTTAAAAAAAGGAAAAATTTCTAAATAACTGATTTTATATAAGATAAATGCGCGACATGTACTAAACCTTAAAACTATAAATCAATGGATACAAATGATTTATCACAAGAAACGTATAACGGAATAATTAGGTGTGCCGAAAATTTCAATCACGATTTGGCTCATGAATTCAAAGTTATGGCAATTGATTGCGACACCGATAATGAATTTCTTGGCGAATGTGGAACGCTCATAAAAGAGTGGTTTGAAGAAGGCGATTTGGAAGATCTGATAGAAGATTTGTTTTTTGAAAATCTTCCATCGAAAAAAGATTTCAAAAAGACGTTAGACAAAATTGTAAAGAACATCGAAACTATTAGAAATATACCTATGGAAAAGCGGAAATTTGATTTATGATGATTTTTATTTCATTGTTTGAAAAAATATTTTCATAGAATGAATCAATTTATTGGTCAAAAATATTTAATTTTGCAACCGATTACTATTTATTTAATGTGTAAGAAATTTTCCAATTTGGAAGAAGATATTCATAAGCAAAATTAAAATAGAAAACTGACCGAAACAACGTACCTATAAAACCTATAAGCCATGGATTTAGACGATTTATCAAACGAAACCTATAATGCAATCATCGGACATTCCGAAAACTTCCATCCCGATTTAAGCATAGAATTTGGAGCATTGGCATATTCCTGCAACAATGAAGGTGCATTTCTGCGGGAAGCAAAAGTACTCATAAACCACTGGTTGTGTGAAGATATACTCCTCGACACGATTAATGCCATCTTTTATGAAAACCGTCCAACTCAATCGAAATTCAGAACCGTACTCCTTGAAATTTCAGAGAACATAGAAAACGTGATGCTGATACCGAATGTGAAACGGAAGTTTATGAAAAAGTAAATCGTTATGTCAAACCTAGAAGGCTATGATGAGCTGACAGCAGAATTGAAGAAAATTCTCCCGTTCACTGCTTTACCAACGCGCAAATTGACGCAAATTTGTAGAAAAAAAGGGCAAGAAGTTACTTTAAATACAGAATTGACAATCACCAATATTCTTAATACTGATTTTATATCGGGAATATTATGTGTCTTTTCACTGGATAATAAGGAAATAATCGCTTGTGCTTTAACACATTTGCGATTTACATCAAAAAATCCTCTCTTCAAAGAAATCACCCAATATCAAATCAAAAGGGAGAAGAAACTCCAAAAAATGAATAAATAGCAAACGCTTACGGCATCAGAACCATAAAATACAGAACAGTTTAGATATGTTTTTTTTGTCTAATAATACTATGTAGCCCATCAGTTTTTTTTAAACTACTTGATAATGATAAAATTTCTGCCATGCTGTCATTATGTTATTGATAAAAAAAAATACTACAGAACAAAATTTATTTAATTTTGCAGTAAGAAAAATAAAAAACAGAATTTCAAAACCCTAATACTATGAGCACACAAAATATAAAATTCGATGATTCAAAACTTACCGGAGAATTATTTTATTCAGCCTTTTTAAGTTTATCAGAAACTGAAAAGGAAAGTTTTTTACGTCGCTTGTTCAGCAGTATGAACCAGAAAGCTGTTGCGCTCACTATCCAAGGAAAACCTTTGACTCAGCGGCAATACATCCAACATATAGAAGACATCAGTAGCGACTTAAAAAATGGTAATTTTATTTCTCATGAAGATATGATTAGAGAATTGAAAGAGGAATTCAATACCAATAAAAATCCTATAGCTTGATTAAAAATATTTCTTCTTAAACCAAAACGCCACATTCACCAAAGCAATCATCACGGGCACTTCCACCAAAGGACCTATCACCGCCGCAAAAGCTTCGCCCGAATTCATCCCAAATATCGCTATCGCAACAGCTATAGCTAACTCAAAATTATTGCTTGCTGCCGTAAACGATAAGGTAACCGATTGTCCGTAAGTGGCTCCCACGTTCTTGCTCATATAAAATGATGCAAAAAACATAATAACAAAATAGATGAGTAGGGGGATAGCTATCAGCACCACATCAAGCGGTATTTTGATGATGGTTTCGCCTCTGAGCGAGAACATCACAATGATGGTAAACAACAGAGCTATAAGTGTCAGCGGACTAATCTTCGGCACAAATTTCGTATGATACCATTCCTTGCTTTTCACACGGATGAGCACATAACGAGTCAGGAAACCTGCGATAAAGGGTATGCCCAGATAAATAAAAACGCTTTTTGCAATCTGCATAATGGTGATATTTTCTACGGAATGATTCGTCGGGATGCCAAACCAACCGGGCAACACAGCGATAAATATATACGCATACACCGAAAAGAACAACACCTGAAAGATGGAATTGAATGCCACCAAACCGGCAGCATACTGTGTGTCGCCTTTCGCCAAATCGTTCCAAACTATCACCATGGCGATGCAACGCGCCAAGCCAATCATGATGATACCATACATATAAGGTAGGTTGGCGTTGTTTTCGCCCGGAAACAGTTTGAAGAAGGCAATTGCCAACGCAAACATCAACACCGGACCTATCACCCAGTTTTGGATTAACGACAAGGACAATACTTTATAATTGCGGAACACATCGCCCAACTCCTCGTATTTCACTTTGGCTAAAGGCGGAAACATCATCACGATCAATCCGATAGCAATCGGGATGTTGGTGGTACTCTCCGGCGACGATTTCAAGGATTCCCAGAATTCAGCTATGGCAGGAAAGTAATATCCCGACAACACACCTATTGCCATAGCTAAGAAAATCCACAGGGTTAAATAACGGTCTAAAAAACCTAATCTTTTGTTTGATGGCATTGTTTTTTTTGTTAAATGGTTAATTTTGTTAATGTGAAATTATTCAATGATACAATGATATAATGATATAATTATTTTGAATCG
>CAIWVT010000346.1 GCA_903916135.1 uncultured bacterium | reverse complement strand
CTGGAAAGGGATGCTGAATCATTTAAAATTGGGCTGTTATTGAAAAGAGCAAGGGAATCACAACATATGACTCAGGAGGAATTAGGCAAACTCATAGACAAAAAAAGGACTTACATTTCAAGAGTTGAGAATGACGGGAGTAACATCACGTTGAGCACTTTATATGACATAGTTGAGAAGGGACTTGGTGGGAAAGTAAAAATATCCATTGACGTCTGATCTGTAAAATATTACGCAGCATAACAAAGGCTAAATATAATCCGGGGTTCAGTGGCAAACGAAACATTCTGCAGCGCATTATATTTTCAGGCAACCGGACTAATACATCTACCTCTGTACCGCACTATATCTAGCGTCAGCCGTTGGGCATAATGCCAAGAGAATTTCGTGCCGACAAGTAACATAAATTCAAATTTGCTTATGTTACCTAATTAGCTAACTTTGTGAAAAGATTAAAGGAATGCTCAGGAACCTTTACTACTATAAAAATTATTATCTGGATTTCTTTAATACTCTTGATAATGAAGTAAAAAGGAAATTTAACTGGACACTTAAACTGATTTCCACGATTGACAGAGTACCGGTTAAATATTTCAGGCATATTGAGGATTCAACCGGATTATATGAAATCCGGGTCGAATCCGGAAGTAATATTTACCGAGTTTTCAGTTTTTTCGACAAAGGACAACTGGTGATTCTGATCAACGGATTTCAGAAAAAATCGCAAAAGACTCCAATTAAGGAGATTGAGAAGGCAGAAAAACTTAAAAAACAATATTTTGATGAAAAAACCAATAAATAATAATCTTACCTCATTTGAGGATCACTTGAATCAGCAGTATGGTAAAAGGGGCACTCCGGAGAGAGAAAAGTTTGAAGAAGGCTTCGAAGCTTTCAAGCTTGGGGCAATGATCCAGGAACTTAGAATAGAAAGTGGATTAACTCAACAGCAATTAGCTGATAAGTGTGGTACAACCAAGACCTATATTTCAAGGATTGAAAATAATGCTTCCGATATAAGGTTATCGACTCTAATGAGAATTGTCCGGGAAGGGTTTGGACGTCATCTGAGACTAAGCATTTAAATAAAAGGCACATATGCCCAACATCGCATAATGTCAATGGCTTGCATTTCAGGCAAACGAAGCATTTTACACCATATAAAAATTTTCTCGGCACGAAAGGATAGTTTGCCTAGCCCGCCACTGGTTTTATGCATTTCCGTTATAGCCAATGCTTGGACTAACGGACTTTAGGCATTGAATAATAAAAATTAAAATTTGCAAATAGTTGTCTGAATAGTTAACTTTGTGCCGTGACTTACATAAGACAAGTAATAGCATATAAGAATTATTTTCTCGACTTTTACGAGGAACAGCCTGAAAATGTTCAAGAAAAAATGGAGTGGACATTAAATCTAATTCGGGTAACTCGGCAACTTTCCGAATCTTTTCTTTTTTCGACAAAGGTAATTTAGTAGTTCTCGGCAATGCCTTTCAAAAGAAATCGCAAAAGACGCCAAAACAAGAATTAGAAAAGGCAATTAAAATAATGGAGGAATATAAAAATGAAAACAAAAAGTAATATCACTACACTAGATCAGATTCTTGACAAGAAATATGGCAAAAAAGGACAACCAAAGCGGGAACATTGGGAACAACAATTTGAAGCTTTTCGACTTGGCGTTTTACTTGAAGAGGCCCGAACTAAACTTGGCATGACTCAGGAAGAACTTGCCGAAAAATGTGGAACAAATAAGTCTTATATCTCACGAATTGAAAATAACTCATCAGACATAAGACTTTCTACATTAATGAAGATTATTCAACAAGGACTAGGAGGACACTTAAAACTTACGCTCGAACTTTGACCATAAAGGAGCACTGGCTATAACAAAGGCTAAATATAATGCGGGGTTAAATGACAATCGAAACATTCTGCAACGCATTAAATTTTCATTTACCCCGACTATTCCATCTAACGCTGTCCCGCACTTGGCATAGCATCGAAACATTATAGGCGACCTTAAAGACAAATGCCAATGGCAACAGATGGAGTTAAAATAATTGACAGTGACACAGCCTACGACACATATTGGGGAATTATGGACTTGTATGATAGTGGAGCAGACTTAGAAACCATAGACAAAGAATTTCCTATAATACAAACTGAATACTATGACGATTTCGATAATGAAATTTATGTTACTTCTTGTGCTTTAGCTCTCTGGGAAATAGGACAAATGTCTGAATATAAACTCACTTACATTAAAACAATAATCGAAAAAGGTGCTTGTGTAAAAGTTTGGACAGAGGAGCATAACCCAGAAGAAGGCAAGGCACGTCAAAAAGAACTTGACAAATTTTGGAAGAAAATCAGTCAGGTAAACACTAAAGTAAGAGCAAGAAAAAAGTATAGAAAAATAACCAACTTCTATTTTCAACCTGATGACTTGTTGACATTTCGACTTAATGATGGCAATTACAGATCAGTAGTGTGTGCGACAATTGAGCAATATCGAGGACAATGCAATTACATTCTGGTACCAACAACTTATGATTCTTCAAAAAAACCAACCATAGAGGATATGATTGACAAGGAGATTTTAGGAAGACAAATCGGAAGTGGCTATGGCCAGCAAACGACCAAAGAACAACAACCCGGTATAGAAAGAATTTGGAAATATATAGGAGGAAATTGCAATTTTTTTTTTGGTGTTGTTAAACTTGCTGTTGACCATAAAGACTTTATCAATTTCAAAGACAAATTTGAAAAAGTTGGTACTTTGCAAATAGTTGAAGGACTTAAACAAACTGGTACCTTTGGATATGAAGATAATTTTGAAAGATTTGAGGATATTTTCGGGAATTTAGAAAAGTACATTAGTAATTTTCGATTTCAAAAATATCCGATTAAAGTATTATGTGGTATTGAATAAAATAAGTCAGCCCATACCAGCGGTTATGCGCAATGGCGCACGAAATAACTTTTGAAAATCAACAAGGTCGTGCGCCACTGCGCATAGCCACAAAACGTTCGCAGCAACCATTACAAAAACACTAAACGTAATATG
>CAIWVT010000345.1 GCA_903916135.1 uncultured bacterium | reverse complement strand
GTAATTACTGGATTTGCACCTGTTCCACTTTTTTGAAAGACAATGGGGTCTGTTAAAGTACCTGTGGCAGTGATAACAATACCTCCTGTTGGTGCTGTTTCTGTATATGCGGCAGGAATGTCAAAAGTTACCCCGCCAACACCAACACCTTGGACGTTTAAATCTGTTACTGCAGCAGCAATAGTTGCATAATCAATCCCAATGGTTTTGACTCCAGTCAATTGCCCGAATACACTATTGAGTGCAAGGAGGCATAAAATTAAAGTAAATGATTTTTTCATGGTTGTAAATTTTATTTAAAGTTTAATAATAATTTCAGGTTACAAAGATAAATAATAATAAAGGAAAAAGGGGAAAAAAAATGCAAGAAAGTGAAAAAAAATCTTTAACGGAAAATACTTTATTATGTAACCTTGTATTTTATATGTATTTAAGAAAATTATGTATAAAAAATTTTTTTTTATAAATAAGATAAAATTATTAGTTGGTTCTATACTTCCGATATAATTTTGAAAAAGTCCTATCCTAACATAAGATATTTAGATTTTTTTTGGCAGGATTATTTTCAAATCGAAGTATAATAAGTAAAAAGATTAAAAGACAAAAAGTGCGCTTTACAAAGATAATGAATGAAACTTGAGTTGTGTAGTTCAAACAAAAATACTATAGATTTTATTTTTCAATGATTCGTTAAGGAATTTTGAAAGTAGTTGCCGCACCTCTGAATGGAAAGGCTAAAATTGAAAATCTATCATCATAATTCAAAAACTTCTTTACTTGTTAATTGAAAGTAACATAAATATTTTTCAAAGCACAGATAAAGATGCCTAAAATGTGCCACGGAATATTCAAATGACTGATAGAAATATTCAAAGTAACCTACGGAATAGAAAAAGGACACTTAGAAATATCCAAAGTAAACACCGGAATAGATAAAGGGCAGTTAGAAATTTTCAAAGTAAACTCCGGAATAGATAAAGGGCAGTTCGGAATTTCCAAAGTAAACTCCGGAATAGATAAAGTAAGGTCAGGAGTTCAAAAAGGATTGCATTGCGTATCTCGGAGCGTGCATTGTGAGTATCGGAGCGTGCATTGCGAACTCTTCACCGTGCATTGTGAACTCTTCACCGTGCATTGCAAGCTTTTCACCGTGCATTGTGAACTCTTCACCGTGCATTGCGAACTCTTCACCGTGCATTGCGATCTCTTCACCGTGCATTGCGAGCTCTTCACTGTGCATTGCGAATCTCGGAGCATGCATTGCATACATCTGAAGGTGCAGAATGTGCTTCTAAACGTGCATATTATATTTTTAATGATACATTGCAAACTTTTTAGTATGCTCGATAAATTCTTAATCAGTAAACATGCTAATTTAGAGTTGATGTCTCAATATATCTTGAAGATGAAAAGTCAGGACATAAAAAAAGAGGCTCGTAAGCCTCTTTTATGTTTTTATTTATAATACAATAGTGTTGAGCAGATGAAGATTGCTGTCATCACTTTTAAATTACTCAAGTCTTATAACTTTACAAACCGTAAGATTTTTTGATTTTTTTGCTCATCAAGCAGTTTGATAAAATAAACAGCCTGTTTTAGATTCTTTATGTCGAAGGTTTCCACTTGAGGAGTTGATGTCTTTTCAATATGCTTTGATAGAAGGGTTCTGCCGGTCATATCATTCAAAGTAAGGATACCGTTGCTAAAAGCTGTATAAGTAATTTGAATAATATCACTTGTAGGATTTGGAAATAGATTCATCGTACAATCGGTTTTGAATTCGTTGATGGCTGACGGATTAATTTCGCAATCTTTTATGTAGGTAACTTTAGGGGAAGTAGTCAATAAGTCAACAAAATTGGTGCCTGCTGTTGCATCTGATTTTAAATAATAATCAATTAACGGAAGCAATAAACTTGAGACAGTGGCATGTTGGTCAGCACTTGTTATGGGATGTGAACATGTAAGTTCTCCAAGCGAGCAATAGGTATCTGAATTCGCAAAATAGCAATGCCCGCCACCTAAGATGTTGATGAAGATTTTGCAATTTGTGGTCAATGCGTTATACATAAGGGTTTGATGACTGGCAGGGGGAGCCACACAATCATTATCGCCTGAAAAAACTATCGTTGGTATAGATACATTGGCTGCTGCAGTAACAGAAGATGGAGTGGTAACTGCTGCGGCAAATGTTACCATTATAGTTGGCACGGTGTTGTTTTCGCAAGCCAAAAACGATGCTCCGCCTCCCATGGAATGTCCCATAATGGCAGAGGTTGTGGCAATTTTCTGATAGAAAGGCGAGCTACTGTTCGTGTTTTCGGCTTTTAGGGTGTTAATCAAAAAAGCCAAATCTGCACCAAAATCAGCATGAACGGGCGACATAGTTCCTTCGGTAGTAGGAAAAATCATTATGTATCCACTTGGGACAATAGAGTTCCAGAAATTGTCGTAGCTACTCCAAACCATCAAAAAACCATGTCCGAAAACAATAATTGGAAATTCTCCGGTGGCAACAGCTACATTTTCTCCGGCAGTTACTGCAGGATAATAGATTTCGGTTGGAATACTGCGATTGCTACGGGCAGGGTCTTGATACGTAATTTGGCGATGACCAACCGGAAGTTGTGCAAAAACCGCTGTGGTTAAAGCAATTAAAATGAAGAGGAAGATTTGTTTTTTCATAGATTTTTTTTTGACAAATTTACGCTATTTTTTATTTATAGTAGCAAATAAAATAAAAAAAGAGGCTCGTAAGCCTCTTTTCTATAATTATCTTTATTTGGTAACGCGTTCGAGTCGTTTCATAATGGAGAAAATGAAGATTGCTGCTAAAATGCAACAGATGATGAAAATTCCCCAAAGCGCATATAACTCAACTTTGCCCCACATCAAACTTCCGATAAACAAGAATTTGTTGCCGATGGCAGTAGCCAAAAGCCAACCACCCTGCATTAAGCCCTGAAAACGTGGCGGGGCTACTTTCGATACAAACGATAAACCTATAGGGCTGAGGAAAAGTTCAGCTATGGTAAGTATCAAATAGGAACTCATCAACCAATAAGGTGAAACGCGGTGAATCTCTTCAACGGCGGCTCCACCCATGTCTTTCGGTGATACCAGCCCCAGAGAGGCAATCAAAATAAGTATAAATCCAACGGCAGCAATAAACATCCCGATGCCGATCTTTTTGGGTGATGAAGGCTCTTTGCCTTTTTTATTCAACCATGCAAAAATTCCCATCACAGGCAACGTCAGCGAAACAATAAATAAGGGGTTGAACGACTGGAATACTTCAGGTGATATGGATTTTGTAGGATCATTGTATTTAGCAAATAAGTAACATCCTATTCCAAATCCAACAAACATTATTGCTCCAATAATCTTTGTTACGGCTTTTTTCGTGAAGAAAAGCATGGCACAACCGGCCATAGCTGCTATCACACATAATATAGACCAAATGTCAAAGAACAGATCCGTAATGGGTCCTACAAACTGCACCGTATAAGATTTCGCAAAATAGGTAAGTGTCAGTCCGTTTTGATGGAATGACATCCAAAAAAAGATTACTACCAAAAACACCAGGCTAAGTGCCACAATACGCGGACGTTCGTCTTTGGTGGACATCTGGAACACCATGGCAACAAATCCCACGAACAAACCAACGGCAAGTCCTAACATATAGTTGATCTCTTTTACATCGGTATACTGATCGGCCAAATAGAATGCCAAAGTAACAAACACCATCAACACAGCCGAAATAATCACCGCCTTCACATTGCTGCCTAAGCTAACCACCGTTTTGTTCTCTGTTTTCACAACTTCCACCTGCTTAACGGGTATCAGCTTGTTGAAGATAAGATAAATTACCAGCGACAATATCATGGCTCCAGCAGCAATACCAAAGGCATAGTTGAAACCGGTGGAGAAAACCTGAATATAGTCTGTCGCAAAAGCGCCCAGGTCTGTGGCCGATTTGCCTCCCCCTTCAATGATTGCTTTATTGGCCAGAGTTTGAAACTGTGCAGGATCTTTTAAAGGTGTTCCACTTAAATACTGGTGGCATAGCGAAGGCAGATCGGCATTTTCGAGATAGCCGTTAGTTTTCAGCCAATAGCCTTTTATGCCTTTGGCTACAAAGGGAGCGAAAAATGCACCTACATTGATACCCATATAGAATATCATAAATGCGCTGTCGCGGAATTTGCGGTATTTGTCGTTGTCATACATCTGACCCACAACCGCCTGCAAATTTCCCTTGAACAAGCCATTGCCAAGAGCAATTACCATCAACGCACCCACCGAAACTTCAAGGGTAGAGCCCGGAATGGCAATAATGCAATAACCGGCAAACATAATCACCTGCCCGAAGAAAATTACTGTCTTGTATTTTTTCGACCAGTCGGCTATCAAGCCGCCCAACAGTGCCAGTGCATAAATGGCAAAGTAGAACCATGAATAAATCGAGCCTGCCGACTCTTCGTTCAATCCGTAGCGCGCCTGTAGAAACATAACCAAAATAGCCATCATGGTGTAGAAGCCGAAGCGTTCGCCCATGTTCGTAAAGAATGCTACCAAGAGACCTTTAGGGTGATTTTTCAACATAAATAGTAGTTTTTAATGAAACAATAAATTTGGGTACAAACCTACACAATTTTTTTGAAACATAGTACAGATTTTTTTATGTTCGATGTATTTTTCTTTTTTTCTTTATGTTGAGATGAAGGAAATGCGGTTTGAAATGATAGGCTTATGGCATCTTTTCATTCTCGTCAAGCAATTGTTGCCGCAGTTGACGATATTTAATAATGGGTTGATCTGCCATCACCAAACGTTCGTCCATGTGGATGTCGGATTTGTTGGGCAGTTGTTTCAACACTATCCTTTTATCTTGATTCAGGATGATGAGATTATATTTCATCATCAAAAAATTCAGTAGTTGTTCCAACAAAGGGATGTTCACCATCTTTTGATACATCCGCAGAAAGAGCAAAGTGTTGTCTTCATCCACAGGTGTGAAAGAAATTAGGATGAGAAGCTTTGGGGTGAGAAAGTTTTGCCACAAGTTGGGGAATATAAATTTCAAATGCTGCTGATTGGGCAGCGGTTCGGGCATTTCGTTTGGCTTTAGGGGTTTCTGACCATTGTCAAGTTCATTCTTGATATAGATGTTGAAGCCTTTATCAGTCATGACGGTGTTGGGTCCATTGATAATCGTTCTGTTTCCTTTGCCGATGGTGGTGCGATGTACAAAGGGCAGGTGCAACACATCCAATTGGTTTTCGATGCAGCGCGTGTAGTGCATCTGCCAATGATTTTCGAAACCCGCATAGTGCATCTTCGCATCTATGTTATCAAAAAAAGGAATCTCAGGAAGCTGCTCTTTTTGATTGCCCCAAAATATCCAAATGAAACCATGCTTCTCTTGCGTGGGGTAAGCTTTTTGGAAAAATGTTTCGGGGATGTTGGCGTTCTTTCCGTTTGCCGGAATCAACTGACAGCTTCCATCGTTGCTGAATTCGATGCCGTGAAAAGGACATTGAATATGATTGTCCTTCACATAGCCTTGCGACAAGGAAGCTCCCCGATGACAACATTTATCGGCTATGCATCCAACAGTGTTATCCGTATTGCGCCATAAGACAAGCTTTTCGCTCAATCTTTTTATGCCCACCACAGCTCCTTTTTTGAGCTTTCGAGCATCATAAATCACATACCATTGATTCTTTATCATAAGATTTTTCTTTTTTCTTTCTCCAAAACGAATCAAAAGTACTAATTTTACGCCAAAATTTGACTTATGAAAAAATATTTAATTTTAATTGCAGCAGTTTTTATGCTCTCTTCATGTTCGAATCGCCCGAACGACAAAGGCGAATATGTGATTAAACCCGGCAATAGCACCAAGGAATTGCATGTGAAATATACCGCCGATGGCAACATCGAATACATTCAAGAATATAAAGATGGCAAACCCGATGGGATGTTGATGAATTATCATAAACAGAACCCAAAGAATATTTCGTTTATCGAAAAGGATAAAAACCAAGGTTGCGGCGTGGTGTTTCACAACAACGGCAACGTGAATAATTTTGGGCAATATGTGGATGGGCAAAAGACAGGTTGGTTTTATGTGTTCAACACGGACGAAATTATGACGGGAAAGCGCGAGTATCTGAATGTGGAAGGTAAGGAATTTCTGAACCAATGGATAGAGTATTCCTCCGACGGAAGTGTCAATCAAACGGAAAGTAATTATATAAAGGTAGCGCCGGCGGCAGAAAAAATCAAGCAGGGGGAGGATTTTGTGATGAATGTGAGTTTGGAGGCAGCCTATTTTAAGGCTTACATGATTGTAGTGGTGGGTCCTTTTGATGCAAATTATGCTTTGCCTGCCAATGCAAAGTGTGACACGATTAAAGCTGTGAATTTTGTTGCCACCTATAAAACCAAGACATATAATAAAGGTAAGAACTTAGTTCGAGGCATGGTTCAAGACCTGCGACCCGACGAAAAAGACCCTAAGAAAATCAACGTGCGAAAGATTTATTTCTCACAAAAGTTCACAGTAGAATAAAGGTGAAAGGTAAAAGGGAAAAGGTAAAAGGTACAAGGTAAAAGGTAAAAGGTACAAGGTAAAAGGTAATAAGGTATTGGGATAGGAGGGAAGCTATTGTTTCATTCCTGCGCTTCTGTCTGTTGTTTTTCTAACCAAGCTTTGAATGCGGCAAGGATTTTGTCGCAGACGTCTTCGGGTTTGGCGCGGGTGGTATCCACCACGACGTCGTAGTTGCTGAAATCGGAGTAATCCACATCATAGAAACGTTTGAAACGTTCCACTTCGCTTTTTCTGCGAGCCATGATTTGATTGCGGGCTTCGGCGATGTTTTGATAGTTTTCGCTGGTGCGTTGGTCGAAAAAGATACGGCGGGCAGCCTCTTCCACATCCACAGTCAAGTAAACTTTGAATGATTTTGGCGCGAAATGCCATGCCAATCGCGAATCAAAAATCAGGGATTCTTTAGCTTCTTGCAGCTCGGTGACACGTTGGTCAATTTCTTCGTCAATTTCGGGATGGGTTTGGGTGTATTCGTTGAGTTCGAGAGTGGACATACCGTATTTAGTGGCTATCTCGCGTTGGATGAAACCCGTGGAAACGATTCTAAAGCCAAGCGTTTCAGCAAGGAGGCGACTCAAATGGCTTTTGCCGCTGCCGAGATCGCCCGTAAGGGATATTTTAGGATAGGTTTTCATGATTATTCTTAACGCTGCGAAATTACGAATTATTATTTGAATGAAAAATGAAAAATGAAAAATGAAGAGATGGGGGAGTGTGTGAAGGTAGTTTGGTTGGATTGTTCTATTGTTAAATTGTTCTATTGTTGAGTTGTTTTTCGTTTCATTATATTTTAAGCATGGCTTATAGATAAATAAAAGGCGAAAACTCACGCTTTCGCCTCTCGATTTCTATAGTTTGGTTTCGTGTTATTCTATTACGATTTTCTCACTAAAATTATTTTCTTTATCAGCATATTTCACAAAATAAATTCCTTTAGGTAAAGTTGAAATATCTATCGTTGATGTTACTTGATTTTTTATGGTGGTGGAATACATCTTTTCGCCAAGTGTGTTATAGATTTCAATTTTGCTATTCAATTGCGCTGGAGAAGCATCACTAAATTGCAAGGTGAATTGTCCATTGTTGGGATTGGGATAGACCTTGAAGTTGGCTTTCTCGCTTTGTTCCCTTATGCCGAAATGGCTAATATCTATTTCGATTAAATTGGTAAATTCCGGTGTGCTTCCATTTGCTATGGTGAAATCAAGTTTTTTGGTGAAGGTGTTAGTGGTTGGGTTAAATTGAAACAACACGCCTTTAGCATTGATTCCGCCTAAGGAGGTCATACCATACATATTGCCATCCGAAGCTTGCATAAAACTGCCAAAAGGATAGCTTCCATTGGTGGCACCATCGAAATTAAACAGTTTGGTGTATGCCGCTAAACTAAGATCCCATTTGAAAATAGCACCCATGCTGGAGTTGCCGCCGGCAAAGGTCATTCCGTACAGAAAACCGTTGGTGGCTTGTATCAAAGAGCCTTTGGGGTCGTTGCCCATTTGGTCGTTATCGAAGTCGCGCAATTTCAAAAAGGTGGAAGTTGCAGGATTGTAATTAAACAACACACCATAATCATAATTGCCGCCATGATAGGTCATCCCATAGAGTTTTCCGTCTGTAGCTTGCAACAGCGAGCCGTAGGGAAAATCGCCGGAAGTTGTTCCGGTGAAATCAAATTTCTTTACTAAGGTGTTGGTGGCAATGGTATATTGAAACAGGGTGCCATTGTCGGCAGTTCCGCCTTTCCAAGTCAAACCATAGAGTTTGCCATCGGAGGCTTGTATGAGCGCACCCATAGGAAAACTTCCATTGGTAGCACCTGCAAAATCAACCAATTTGGTGAAGGTGGAGGTCTGCAAGTTGTATTTGAACAGAACGCCAAGGTCGTTTGTGCCGCCTTTTTCGGTCATGCCATACAAAATGCCGTCCGAAGCCTGCAACAAACTTCCATCGGGGTTGGCACCATTGGAGGCTCCCGCAAAATCTATTAATTTGGTATAAACATACGATACCGGATTGAACTTAAACAGTACGCCCATGCTATTTACGCCGCCATATTGCGTCATGCCATACAAATAGCCGTCATTAGCCTGTATCAATGAGCCTTCGGGCGTTATGCCGGTGGCTTGCACAAAGCTATACACCACGTTTGGATTGCCGCCGATGCTATCGGTTTTGAAGAGGCAACCTGCATCGTTGAGTCCACCCTGCATGGTAACTCCCCAGAGTTGTTTTTGAGCAAAAAGATTGCCACTCATCAGTAATCCAATTACAAAAATTGTTACTGCTGTTTTTAATAGTGTAATTTGTTTTTTCATAATTTGTTTTTTTTAAATAAATAAAAAGGATAATTGTTTAATGAAAACAGGTTGAATGCGTTTTTAAAGAGCTGGTGGGTGGTAACTATTCGGCAAAATTATAAAAAAAAATAGTTCGCACACGTATTAAGTGTATTTATTTTTAATGAAATGAATTTTGGAGATTAAATGCTTCATATCTTCATCATGGGAAGATGGTTGAATTGATCTATTGTTAAATTTTTGGGTGGTTGAATTGTTTTATTGTTGAATTGTTATATTGTTACATTGCTCTATGGTTGAATGTTTGTCATTGGAAAGTAGTTATTTCACTTTTCAAAGATATTATTTGGAAAAATAATGAACTCCACCCTCAACGAAACCCTTGATGATTTTGATTTTTACTGCTTAATTGAAAATCGCAAATCGCACACAAATTTTATATTTTAGTCGGAGGTTTCCCAAGCTAATATCCTTCCCGCCATAATCTCCTGCTCGCATAATCTCGCGTTTCGAGCTGTTATCTATTTTCACAGCATCATAATCGTATGAAGAAACATCTTCCTTAATTATGATGGGATTGCCAACTTTCTTTTTCACCACACTAAGCAAAATCTCTGCCTTGTCTTTCGCATCTTTCATGGCAGCGGCATAAAGTTCTTTTTTGTAGGTTTCAATCATGGTGTTTTTCAACTCATCTATGCTGAAGTTCGTTACATTTAGCGATTTCAAACGGCTATAAAATAACATGAGCTTTTGCATGTCCATCATCTTAAGTAAATAATATTTAGAATCATACATATCCACTGTTTTCTTTTTATACACTCTATCTTTCCCAAAATTATCGAACTTCAAATCTTTTACGTTAATCTCCAATTCTTTCAACATATTGAGCAACGAATCTTCTTGCTGGGCTATGGGCGTTGATTCTTTCGTTTCTACGTTATACTCTGATAATTCAAAACTTACGATGATATTATCGGGAGATATTTCTTTCTCGGCATAGCCATTCACCTCGATGTAGGCAGCCGTGTCATTTTGCGCGTTTACGTTCGTGAAAATGAAAACGCCCATAATTAATGTAATCCAAATCTTTTTCATACCTTTATTTATTATACATGAATATCTAAAAATTTCCTTCGTCAAATCTTTCAACAAAAGTAATCATTTTTCTTTTCAATGATAATATTTGAAACAAAAAAAAAGAAAACAAAATGATGGAATCAAAAAATAAATATATAATCTATATTATTGAAATAGATTAAGAAAGCATCTCCTTGACTAAACTATTTTTTTTTATTTTGGGAAGAAGTACGGCGAATATTCTAAGTATTTTCATGATTAATCTACTACTTTTTTCCTTTTCGTTATAAGATTTTCTATGGATGAAATCCTATACATAGATTTTTATTCTTCATAAATAGCTTTATAAACAACATATTATAAAATCTAAAAATCAATATAGATAAAATATGCGTGGTTTTCGGCTTCCTAAGTTCCAACTTCAGCAAAGTGAAGCACGACTTCCGCTAAATGATTCACGACTTCGACAAAGTGACTCACGACTTCGGCAAAGTGAATCACGACTTCGGCAAAATGATTCACGACTTCGGCAAAATGACTCACGACTTCGGCAAAATGATTCACGACTTCGGCAAAGTGATTCACGACTTCGGCAGAGTGAAGCACGACTTCGGCAAAGTGAAGCACGACTTCGGCAAAGTGAAGCACGACTTCGGCAAAGTGAAGCACGACTTCGGCAAAGTGATTCACGACTTCGGCAAAGTGAAGCACGACTTCGGCAAAGTGAAGCACGATTTCGGAAATCATAACTTAGGAAATGAAATTCCACCTATTAATTACTCCAAACCAAATTCCAAAAATCATTTCAAGCACTTGTTTATCAGCAATATAAAAACAGTGAGTGGCTTACTGCATACCATATTGTATTAAAAATGCCGGTAAGAGCTTCAAAAATTCATATTTACAAAGAAAAACACGAGATTAAGCTGCTTGAATTCAAAAAATAGTGGAGAGGTTCAATCTTGGATAATATAAAAATCCAAAGGTTGATATGATGAGATGAAATTTTTTTATTCAATAATTATTGTCAATAGAAAATATTTGTGTAATTTTGAAAAATTGAAATGTAGCAACCGAAAACTACGCAAAAAAAAACGGAGTGATTCCTTTTTACTTTAATAAAAGGAGAATTAAATTTAAAAAACCATGAAAAAGCTACTATTAATTTTAAGCATTATGCTGATGGCACATACCATTTTTGGTCAAACTCAACAGCAAACGAACAATATCGAAAACAGCATAGGAACGCTGATTGTTAAGGTGCAGGGATTGAAAACCACGGATGGACAACTGATTATTGGCTTGTATAATATTGCCGCCGATTTTCCCGAAAAAACGCCCTTCAAAGGCAGCTTTACGAAAATTAGTGCCAACGATGAGGAAATTACCTTCGAGAACATACCCAATGGCACGTATGCTTTGTTTGTTTGGCACGACATCAACAACAATGGCAAAATGGATAAAGACGAGTCTGGAATTCCCATTGACGGCTTGGGTTTTTATAACTATGTGATGGAAAAAATGGAACTGCCAACGTTTCAACAAGTAAGTTTTTTGTTTGCAGGCGTCAACGAAACCATTACAATTGATATGCAATATGGATTGCCAACGAGACAAAAACCTAAAGAATAAAGTCTTTTTTTGTAAAATTCATATTCTTGGTTTTTGTTTACAACAATATATGGTATGCTTCTTGCATTTCACTTTGTATGTTTTGTTGGAAAACAAACCAAAAAGTTCTCAAGGACTTGCCTTGGAACATGAAATAACACAGCAAAAATAACTCTATAAAAACAAAATCACTAAACTGTAAAAACCATGAAAAAATTCGCATTAATTGTAGCCATCATCCTAATTTCAGGAGTCATTTCAGGACAAACGGAAAAAATCCCGCCCAAACCCGACAATGTTACCGTTGTTACTGACAAAACAACACCCAATGCCGAAACCGAAACCGGCACCCTCATCGTCATGGTGCGCGGATTCAAAAGCACCGACGGACAACTGATGGTTGCCCTGTTTAACGGTCCTTCCAATTTCCCCGACAAAACACCTTACAAAGGAACTTATGTGGAAATTAGTGCCAACGAAGAGGTGATTAAATTCGAAAATTTGCCTTACGGCGATTATGCCGTGTCGGTGTTGCACGATTTGAACAACGATGGCAAAATGGATAAAAACGTGTTGGGCATTCCCACCGATGGCTATGGTTTTTCCAATAATGTCATGGACAAATACGGACCTCCCACCTTTTTGCAAGCCAGTTTTGTGTTTAACAATAAGGACGAAGCGCGGGTGATTGATTTGGAATACGGCATACCCAAGGCAAAATAAACAACACCACGAGGATTTTTTGATTTTTGATTTATGAGTTATGAATTTTAATTTGTTATAAACCGCCTTATGCGTTTTTTGATTATCATGTTATGTTTTTATTTTATGAAAATTGGAATGGAAACACAAATCCATGAGCATCAAGAAAAATAAAAACACGGCGACAAAATAAGCGTTACAGAATAAAACCAATAAACAACTATATGATGAAAAAAATACTTCTTTTAGCATGTGTCTGCACATTTGCTTACACCACCCTCACCGCTCAAATAAAAACTCCAACAATGGTTAGAGTAGCCTTCGAAATCAGATTCCCCGGCGCCACCAATGTGAAATGGGGAAAAGAAAACAAGCATGAATACGAAGCGGAATTCACCTACCAAGGCACTAATTATTCTGCGAATTTTAAGGATAATGGCGATTGGCTCGAAACCGAAAGTCCGATTACATTTGATTCGCTTCCGCAAGGCGTAAAAGATTGGTACAAGAACCCGCGAATTCAAGCGACGATAAAAACTATAATGAAGATTGAAAATTGCGTTGGCATCACTAAATATGAAGTTGAACTGCAATTAGGAAACAAAACAAGAGAATATCTTTATGATGCCGAAGGGCGTCCAATGCATGAATAACAGCACCGAAATCTCTTGGAATAAACTTCCCGAAATCACCTTGGCATTTTGGGTGATGAAGATTTGTGCCACAACCTTGGGCGAAACAGCCGGCGATTTGCTCTCCATGACCTTAAACGTTGGCTATGCGCTCAGTTCAATACTCCTGTTGAGTTTCTTTTTTGTGATGCTCATCATACAACTTTTCACCAAAAAACATGTTCCTGTGATTTATTGGGCAGTGATTTTAGCAACAAGCACCGCCGGCACCACCATGTCCGACTTCATGGATAGAACCCTTGGTTTGGGCTATGCCTTAGGCTCGTCTATTTTGGTGATGCTTTTGATTACGATACTTATCATTTGGCGTATGACTGAAAAATCGCTCTCTGTCACCAACATCAAATCCTTGCGCGGCGAAGTGTTTTATTGGACAGCTATTTTGTTTTCAAACACCCTTGGAACGGCTCTTGGCGACTTCTTAGCCGATGATTCGGGCTTGGGATTTTCGGGAGGAGCCATCCTCATAGGCAGTTTGTTGGCTTTGGTTGTGTTGGCTTATTTCTTTACAAAAATATCTACCATTATCCTATTCTGGGTAGCGTTTGTGTTGACACGTCCGTTCGGTGCCACCTTTGGCGATTTGCTGACGAAACCTTTAGAAAAAGGCGGATTAGACTTCGGCACCATCGGTTCATCTGCTATTCTTTTCAGCATATTGGTGGTCTTGGTCGTCATCTCTATAATCAAACTCAATGCAAAACGAAGGGCAAAGGTTTTTTGATGTATGATTTATCACTTATTATTCAAAAATAGTGTATTCATTTTGTAAAATATAAGTACTTTTACACCCTCAATTCAAAAATCATTTATCAACATTCTATTTAAAAAAAACAACCTCATAAAAATGAGCAACACTTTTAAAGAACAAAGCATCTGTGTTATGAGAAGTCTTTACATAAGTAGTTTATCATCAAATTTTACTGGTAGAAATGATTGTCTTTTTATTCTGCCCAATATAATCCTATCTTTATGAACATTCATTTTTTCAACATCCATGATTCAAAAGTCGAGTTCAGCATCGAAGTTGTTTCCCTGCATCCCAATTTATTAATGGCTGACGAAGTAATGTATGATTCGATGACTTCCGAATTAATTTTAACGTATCAAGGACTACCTACATTTAATGATGATATTATTATCAGGCTGGTTGAAGATTTTCGTGGCGATGAAGAATCCTCTCAAATCGTAATAAAAACAATGCGAGAAAGTCAAATTGTACTCAAAAAATTGCAACAGCTTAAACATAAAGATAAAAATGCTTTACTATTTATGGGTAGTCACAAGGCATCAATAAATAATTTAAGAAATGCATTAACATCGCAGATTAAAGAGTTTATAGATTTTCAGTGGTTAACAGAATTCATGCCTTTTATTGAACAAAAGATTTTGAATCTGAAATACTCGAACTTTTATACCTATAAAAATTTAGAAGACCCTTTCATCAGAGGAATCAGCGAAACAATTATCCAGCGTCAGGCAATGTTATGTCTCTCAGAAACTGTTGATGCAGTCTTCACGTCCACTTCCCTAAATGATGAAAGCGAAAACCAATTTGATTTCATCAAAATTCCTATGTGGAATTTCCCACCCATTAGAGACCTAACCTACGCACAAATAAAATACACTCGAGATAATCTCAAGCCTATTTTTGCCGATTTCAAAACTCAAGTGCAAGAACTATCCGAACAATTGTTTCCTTTTACATTTTCACCGGAAAACCATCAACGAATAAAACAATTGTGCGCCGAAAAACTAAACCATCATAGTCAAACCATCGAACATGCCATCCATGAACATATTTACATAAGCAAACTAAAAAATCAATTTGCCCAAAACTTCGGCACACGTCTCAACATCGGTATCACTTCTGTAGAAAACGTCATAAATTATTACGAGAAAGCTGAAATTGTTCCTGACTATGTAGCCAACGAAATCAAACAGCAAGTCAGCCGACATATTGACTTGAAAGCAACCTTTATGTTCACCTATTACGTCGTACATGGAGTCAACTCTTCCGAAAAACAATCCGAATAACATTTTTACATAAATCTTTGCATTATGAATCTTAGCTTTTTTAACATAGACGGTCCAAAATACTTATATAATAACGAAATCATTTGCATTCATCCCAATATTCTACTTGCCGATAGTTTTTTTACAAGTTCTATTTCTGCTTGTGCTATGTTCGGTTATAATGATTTTGTTACATTTACAGATGAAATGATCTTTTTAATTTTTGGAGACATCTTTAAAATGGTTGAAGGTGTTACAGAATTGGTGGATGATTTAAAAACAGATTATCCAAAAATGAAAATAGTACAAAACTTGAAACGTAAGGGTAAAACAGAATTAGCTGCTATAGGAAATTTCAAATCAATAATCAGTTATATGCGGAAAAAAATAATTGTTTATTTTGAACAATTGATAAAAAACAATGGAACCTTTCATTTATTGCCTTTTGTTGATGATGGCATCCTAAAATTAAGTCCCCTTAGATTCATGGATTTGCCCGATACAGAAGCCCAATTTATCACTGATATTTCTGCAACAATCGTTGAACGAGAAAGCATACTTCAATTCGATCCTTCTGTGGAAGAAATGTTTAAATTCACACCTTTTGATTCTTCTGAAGCTAAAGAAACAGAATTTATTAAAATTCCTTTATGGAACCTACCGCCCATTTTAGGTTTATCCTACGAAGAAATGAAACACATTCGCCAACATCTCAAACCCGCTCTCGACTTGTTTAAATCTCAACTCAAAGCATTCAGCAAAGAACTTCACGCTATCACTTATAACCATGAAAATCTTGATAAGATAAAGCAAGAATGTAGCAATGCCCTATCAAATTTTATTGAACCTGTTCAGAAATCTATCAACGACAGTTTGTATTTAAACAAACTACGTAATCAATTTCCAAGCGACCATTATTTAAAATTCTGTTTAGGCATCACTACTGCTGAAACCTTAGTGAACTACTACGCGCAAAAAGAAGTCATTGAACCATATATGGCAAGCGAAATCAAACAACGCGTTGAAAGACATATCGGTCTAAGTTCCTCTAATTTATTTTCTTATTATGAAATTAATCCTCCGAATGAGAAAGCAAATATTTTGAATGATTCTCAATGAAAATGTTGACAGCATTAAAATTGTTAAGTTATATATTCATTATGAAGTCAACTTTAGCAAAACAGCTACATATTCAAACAAAATAAAAATGATACTCTAAATTCAAATTTCTATCAAAAAAAAATCATTCAAAAATTTGAAAAACATAAACTAAAAATTACTACTTTTATACCCGCATTTTATTTAATAATAACTAATAGAAAATCAGCATTAAACCATTTTGAAATCGTCAATATTCTTCATTATTTTGAAATAAAAAGATTAATATAAGTACTAACCAACCAAAGCAGAATTAAAATCAATTATTAATTAAACCTTACTACAATGGCAATTATTAACAAGTTCGAGTACATCGAAATTGAAGACAATCTGGAGTTCAAGTCCTTGCGGATTAAAAACATTAAAGGATTTATTAAATTATTACAGCAGTATCAAGTTAAACTTGTGTTGCGAACGGAAAAGACCGAAGCAGATGGCAAAGCCACCGGTGAATTTCTTTTCCTCGAAAACCAAGTCTTGTATCGCATCTTCGGCAACAACTTTAAATCTATAGAAGAATTTGAAGATGCTTCTCGAGGCGATTTCCCTGATGCTGATAGCTTCTATGAAGCACAAAAGGCAGGCGTAACCACCTACAGAGAATATCACGACTGCATAAAAACAGGTGTGGTGGACAAACAAGTCTATGCCAAAGCACAGAAACTTGGCTTCCTGGATGCCTTCGACAAATTCCGAGACCGTTGCGAGCAAAACAGAGCCTTGATTCCACAGAATTTTAATTTGGAAGACATAGATACTCCTATCAAACTCTGCGAATTTGCCATCACAAAAGGATTTAAAGACTATGGTGATTTCGACAAAGGATTCTTCTTAGGATTCTCGGACAAGATTACCTACGACGATGCCAAACAAAAAGGATTCACCTACGGCGATGATTATTTAAATGCAGTGAAAATGGGCTTCGACCAAGTGAAAGAATATCAAGAAGCAAAACATCTGAAGATTCAAAACAAATTTGAATATACCCGTTATTTGACGCTGAAAAATTCCGCAAAAGGAATCTATAGTTTCGATCAAATGGTGCTGCTGACTGCTTTGAAGAACACGGATAATGGCAAAAAACTTTCACTAAAGAAACTTATGGAACTTCTGAAACAGAAGGAAGAGGAACTAAAATTTGTTACCACAGAAGATGAAACTCGTGAATTTCCCGAATGGTACATCAAAAAGCTTAACACCGAAGCTGACATTCATACATTCTTTGCACAACAAAGTAAAATCAAAGAATACGGCATCTTCGATACCGATGGTGAGTATTTTGAAGTGTGGAGAATTTCGCATCAGAAAATATATGTGGATGGCAATAATGTTGCTTTTGCAAATAATAGAAAACGGGAAAATGCCGATGGGGACGACAAACCGCATTGCAGCAACATCAAGTTGGTGGTGGATGAACTGTACAACCAACGCTTTGAAGAAATCGTAGTGATTGGCGACCCCGGGCTAAAGAAAAGAACTCCCGACTTGAATGTGTTGACCAAAATGATTAGCGATAAAAGAATCACCTATCATGAAGCACCTAGTACCACCGAAGCTGATGAGTTTTTTATCAAAAGAGCTAAAACCGACAAATGTTATATCATCAGCAACGATACTTTTAGGGATTGGAAATTTAAGGATGATTGGATTTCGGATAATATAGATAGGATACGTATTCCATTCATGATTAATAATGGAATTGTTACTCTGTCGGGTATTGAAAAGTTGATTGCAGAAACTTCTGATTAATACCGTATCGGTATAATGGGACTACCTTTTTAATTTCTCAAGAAGTACAATGTTTTCCACATGATGCGTATGTGGGAACATGTCAAGCGGTTGAATGGCGGTGATTTTATATCGTTCGCACAAAAGAGCTAAGTCACGTGCTTGTGTAGCGGGGTTGCAGCTTACATAAATGATTCGCTGAGGAGCTGCTTGCACAATTTGCTCCACAACATCGGCGTGCATACCATTGCGAGGTGGGTCGGTGATGATAATATCGGGGCTACCATGCAAGGAGAAGAAATCCGGAGTCAAAATTTTGGCGATGTCTCCCGCGATAAATTCGGTATTGGTGATTTCATTAAAGGCAGAATTCATCTTAGCATCTTCAACAGAAGAAGGAACATATTCGATGCCAACAACTTTTTTAGCATCGCGGGCAACGAAATTGGCAATGGTGCCTGTGCCCGTATATAAATCATAAACAATGGAATCGGGTGTGATGGCAGCAAAATCTTTCACAATATTATACATGCGCAATGCTTGCCGACTGTTGGTTTGAAAGAACGAAACAGGTCCGATGCGGAAGTGCAAATTGCCTAACTGCTCCGTGATATAGTTTTGACCGTGGAAACATTGGATGTCGAGGTCGGCGATGGTGTCGTTTAGCTTGGTATTCACCACATACATCAAGGAAGTGAGGGAAGGGTAGGTGCTCAAAATATGATTCAGCACCAAAGCCTCATGTTCCGGATGCGGTTCGGCAAATACCATAATAGCCATTGTTTCGCCCAGCGTGGTATTCCGAATGATTAGATTCCGAAGAAAGCCCGTATGATGGCGAGGATTATAAAAAGTGAAACCTTGCTCGATGCAAAAAGCCTTCACACTATTACGAATGAGATTGGAGGGTTCGGCTTGTAGAAAGCATTTCGTAAGGTCTAAAACACGGTCGAAATGCTGGGCAATATGAAATCCAAGAGCGTTCATGTTTATGTTGGCTCGGTCGTCTGATTTCATATCGTCGTCGGTAAGCCATCGGTAGTCAGAAAAAGTATATTCAAGTTTATTGCGATAGCAGGTTTCATATTCGGAAGCAAGTATAGGATTTATTTTGGGCATCTCAACCTTTGCGATACGTTCAAAATTGTCTATCACCTGTTTTTGTTTATAAAACAATTGCTGTTCATACTGCAAATGTTGCCATTTGCATCCACCGCAAAAACCAAAATGCTCACAAAAAGGGGTTGCACGTTTGTCGGATAAGGTATGAAAGTGCACAGCTTTACCTTCCATAAACGATTTTTTGCTTCGGGTGATTTGAACATCGGCAATATCGCCGGGGACCGCATTGGTTACAAATATCACCTTGCCATCGTGGTGCCCTATCGCTTTGCCTTCAGCACCTGCATCGGTGATTTCTATCTGCGTTAGGGTGATACGCTCGCTTTTTACTTTTCTTCTCATTTTTGGATTATTACGTTATTGTCTATAAAAAAAATGGTAGGATTAAGATGTTGAATTTCGAGTCTCCTCCGAAAACCATGAAGTTAAAAAATACCACAAAGACACAAGGACACAAAGTTCACAAAGTATTGTTATTCTGAATAAACAATTTATAAAAACTTCGTGTTTCCTGCCCGAACGTCAGGCGGGCTTTGAGTCTTAGTGTCATTGTGGTAAGGGTTTGAATTTTTGGAGTGGTCTCAATTTTTAATGTGTTGTTGTGCTTGGTGAAAAATAGAAAAGGCTTGCGCTGATTGAAGCAAGCCTTTTGATTGTTTGATGTGGGGGGATGCATATAAAACTGATTGTAAAGTCCGGAAGCTTCGAGCAAGGCTGATTTAGAGTTCAGGACTAAATTTTTTCAGAAATTATTCTATGGCAACTTTTCTTACCATCTGAAAATCCGGTGTGCCTATTCTAACAATATAAATCCCTGAGCTGAATCCGGCTACATCTATAGATGTTTCAAATGATTGTGCAACGGGAGTAATGGTTTTGTAAGAAACAAGTTTACCGGTAATATCATATAATTGCACTACATTTTGATCATTCGATGGAAGTTTTTCTGCTTTCACCGTAATAGCATTATGCGCAAGATAGGCTACAAGCTGAGGATTATCTGCAACTACATCACTAATACTACTGCTACAAGGAGCCAATTGGAACGAATATATAGCTGTTGCCGAGCCATTCTTGCTATACATTCCGGTATGCCAAAATGTGTTTCCATCCACAGGGTCAATAGATGTTTGAGAATAATCGCCAAAACGATTGCTGCCCGTGATGGAACCTGTTCCAGGGAAAACAACAGTTTCGGCAAAGGACATGGTTCCAAGGGGATCACTTGGAAGGCGTCCGGTATAGCACAGGCTTACGGGGATGCTTGGCGATGTTTTTGCATAACATAGAGCTATGTCGCCGTTGCAATCCATAGCAATGCTGGCATTCCAACGATTGGCACTATCGGGAGCATAAATACCTTCCTGATAAAGCGACCATACATTCGTGGATTGATCCTGCCTCAATTCAACCCATTTGATACTCCTTTGTGTTGCATTCATCTTTACAGCCCAATTTAGCACCACCCTATTTGTACCTATAAAACTATTCCATTGCGCTCTGTACATGCAAACGCCGCCAATTCCGTCAAGCATTTGGGTTCCTGGTTGGGTAATATCATTCCAAGTTGAGAAATACGAGGCATCGAAGGCGGCACAAGGCAAGGTGGCATCAAGAGTGATGCTGGCGGTGGGCGTGGTTCCCCACGTAACAGCCATTGACCATATATTGATGCCATCAATGATGCCTGTTCCCCATGCATCATCGGTATAAGAAAACATGGGACACGGTTGACCTGAAGGCGGCAACACACCGTCGGCATCGCCCGGCAAAGGCAACCAGAAGCCAAAGCCTGCATTGGTGGGAGTGGTTAAACTTGTGGAAACCATGCGCGCACCCGCAGTTCCGGTCAACATGGCATCTCGTTCGAAGCATAACACAGTGCCGTTGCCATTGTTTGAGGTCATATAATATCCATTTTCCCACACCGAGAATTTTAAATAATCGGGCATGGCGAAACCCGGCAATGAAAAATTATAAGCATACCAAGCTCCTGCGGGGTCGTTGGTGGCTGAAACCGCCAAAGCAAAGGTTACAAACAAATCCAATTGCGCCACAAACCAACGGTCAGCAAATTTATCGTACATCACAATAGGGTCTCCGGAATTCATGGTGGAACCGGTTGCCGTTCCCACACTGCCTGTGAAGGTTGGAGTTCCGCTGCCTGTTTTGTCATACACGGCATAAGGAGTGGCATTCACCGCTTGCACATATTGAGTGAGTCCGGCAGCACCAGAAGGGTCTTGAGGGCTTGCGCCTCCATTTTGAGCTTCCCATTGTGTTTTAACTCCGATAGATTTCTTTGTGCCCATCTGGCTTTGAATGGTGGAGGGATTGTTGCCATATTTTGAACCATCGGCAGTGGAAAACAAAAACTTTTGCGGAATGCGATGTTCGCGGTCGGGCATTTCTTTCGCTCCTTTAAAATCCATTTTGTCAATCTGGCTTGGAGTGAAAAGTGTGTTGAGCGGCTTGGTTACCTGAAACTTGGAGGCGGTAACAACCGTGGTGGCTCCACTAACCACTACGGGCTTGCCCTTCGGCGTGGTTTGTTGTCCATAAATTCCCCCTGTCAATAACAGGACTGCAATGAATAGCGTTATCTGTTTCATAATTTTGGTTTTTTTTGGTTTAAATGAAAAATTTTGTTGACTCAATAGGTTGAAAAAAAATTACACCACAAATTTACAAAATTATTTCATACGAAGTATATTTTATTTTTCAATGCGCCACAATTTTTTTTTTTGTTAGATATAAAAGAGGAAATTTGGAACGCTCCTGACCCAATGACAGGCTTGGATGACGCTGATTTATTTGATAAAGATATGTGTGGTTTTTGCCACAGATTCACAGATTGTGATGCAGTTGAATACTTGCATTACGATTAATATTTTTATTTAGAGGAAGTGGTTCTTCTATACACTGACTTTTTTTCGGGTGTGAATGTGCAAACTTCGCACAACTAATATTAGGCAAAAGCCTATAAAGATATATTCGACGGAGGCAGAGCCTACCGCCGAACGGGAAGAAAATTAGGATGTTTGCCACAGATTCACTGATTGTGATGCAGTTGAGTACTTGCATTACGATTAATATTTTTATTTACAGGAAGCGGTTTTTTATACACTGACTTTTTTTCGGGTGTGAATGTGCAAACTTCGTACAACTAATAAAAATAATTCTCAATCGAATTAAGTGCTATCCTTTGCAAATTTAGTTAAAAACCGTTTATCGTAATCATCATTCCTATCAAAAATATTTTATACTCAATAGTTCGACACAAGATTCGTATAAAATAAATTATTTACCGTACTTGATTCGACATGTTTCGTATAAAATAAATTATTTACCGTACTTGATTCGACATGTTTCGTATAAAATAAATTATTTACCGTACTTGACTCGACATGTTTCGTAT